>CAIYZD010000086.1 GCA_903930585.1 uncultured Geobacteraceae bacterium
GCAGATGCCGAGCTTGATCTTCGGACGGGTAGAACGCCCCAACTCGCAGGCCATCTTGACCAGCTTGCCGACGCCGTTCTGATCAAGCGACACGAAGGGGTCTTCCGGCAGGATGTTGTTATCGACGTAGAACGGCAGGAATTTGCCGGCATCATCACGCGACAGGCCAAAGGTCGTCTGGGTAAGGTCGTTCGTACCGAAAGAGAAAAATTCGGCATCGACGGCAATTTCATCTGCAGTCAGGGCGGCGCGCGGCAACTCGATCATCGTGCCGATCAGATATTCGACCGTGACACCGTAACGGGCAATCGTTTCATCACAGATAGCTACGGCATTCTGTTTGAGAACCGACAGCTCCTTGGCGGTCGCAATCAGCGGAATCATAATTTCCGGAATGATACTGAAACCTTCGTTCTTGACCAGTTCGCAGGCCGCTTCCATGATGGCCTTGACCTGCATGTTGTAAATTTCCGGATAGGTGATGCCGAGACGGCAGCCGCGATGACCCAGCATCGGGTTGAACTCGTGCAACGTCTCAATCTTGTATTTGAGGGCGTTGACCGGCACCTTCATGGTCTTGCAAAGTTCCTCGATATCCTTCTCTTCCTGGGGGAGGAATTCGTGGAGTGGCGGATCGAGAAGCCTGATGGTTACCGGCAGACCTTTCATTTCACGGAACAAACCGATGAAATCACCTTTCTGCATGGGAAGAATTTTTGCCAGAGCATGCTCACGCCCTTCAACATCTTCCGCCAGAATCATTTCGCGCACCGCCGCGATCCGCTCGGCGTCAAAAAACATATGCTCGGTACGGCAGAGGCCGATCCCTTCGGCGCCAAACTGGCGGGCAACCTTGGCATCATGCGGTGTATCGGCATTGGTACGGACCTTCAGGCGGCGGATTCCATCCACCCACCCCATCAGAGTGCCGAAATCACCGGTCAGTTCAGGGGACACGGTCGGAACCGCACCAAGCATCACTTCGCCCAGCGACCCATCCAGTGTAATCATATCCCCTTTATTAACCACGACTCCGTTCCGTGCGGTGAAACACTGGTTGGCATAATCCACCTTGATGTCTCCGCAACCGGCCACGCAGCACTTGCCCATACCGCGGGCAACAACCGCCGCATGTGATGTCATGCCGCCGCGAGCGGTCAGAATACCCTGGGCGGCGTGCATGCCATGGATATCTTCCGGTGATGTTTCAACACGGACCAGAATGACTTTGCGACCGGTTTTGGCTTCGGACTCGGCTTCGTCGGCGGTGAACACGACCAAACCTGATACGGCGCCCGGAGAGGCGGGGAGACCTTTGGCAATGATGTTTTTGACGGCTTTCGGATCAAGCGACGGGTGCAGCAATTGATCGAGCTGCCCCGGAGCCACGCGCTTCACCGCTGTTTTTTCGTCAATCAGTCCTTCGGCAACCATGTCAACCGCAATCTTGATTGCAGCCGGAGCCGTACGCTTGCCGTTGCGCGTCTGCAGCATAAAGAGCTTCCCTATTTCGATTGTAAACTCGATGTCCTGCATGTCCTTGTAATGTTTTTCGAGAATTGAGCGGATAGACGCCAGCTGTTGATAGCACTCGGGAAGAACCTCTTCCATGGGGGGCAGTGTCGTGGCCTTGGCACGGTTGATCGGCTGGGGAGTACGGATACCGGCAACGACGTCTTCGCCCTGGGCGTTGACCAAGTATTCGCCGTAGAAGTAATTTTCCCCGGTAGAAGGATCACGGGTAAAAGCCACGCCGGTGGCGCAGTCATCGCCCATGTTCCCGTAAACCATCGACTGTACATTGACGGCAGTGCCCCATTCCGCCGGAATATTGTTCAGGCGGCGATAGGTAATGGCGCGTTGATTCATCCATGAGCCGAATACGGCGCCGATCGCCCCCCACAGCTGATCCATCGGATCCTCCGGGAACGCAGTGCCGAGCTCTTCCCTGATTGCTGCCTTAAAGGCCGCGACCAGATCTTTCCAGTCCGCTGCGCTCAACTCGGTGTCGAGATGAACGTGCCGCTCTTCCTTTTTCTGTTCGAGCAGGTGTTCGAGAACATGCTTATCCATTCCCATGACGACATCGGAATACATCTGGACAAAGCGGCGGTAGGCGTCGTAGGCAAAACGTTCGTCACCGCTCTGGGCAATAATGCCCTGTACGGTTATATCGTTGAGGCCAAGGTTCAAGACCGTATCCATCATGCCCGGCATTGAAGCGCGGGCGCCGGAACGAACTGAAACCAGCAGGGGGTTGGCGGCATCACCGAATTTCCGGTCCATTAACGCTTCCACCTCGGACAGATGAGCAGCAACTTCTGCAGCCAGCGAGGGGGGATAGTTGCTGTCGTTCTTGTAAAACTCGGTACAGACTTCCGTGGTAATAGTAAAGCCGGGGGGGACCGGGAGACCGATACTGGTCATCTCAGCCAGATTGGCTCCTTTGCCTCCCAACAGATTTTTCATGTCAGCCCGGCCTTCAGCCTGACCGTTTCCATAGAAATACACAAATTTCTGCGCCATTTACTGCCTCCTCTTTGTTAGATAACTACGCATGCTTTACAGACACTAAAAACGTCTTTATTTTGTATCCCAGCTGGTGATATCGGCATTCTTGCCTTCGCCCCCTTTAACCCCGTCAGAACCATAGGAAAAAAGGTCATAGTCGCCATGTTCACCGGGGGAGACGTACAGGTAATCGTTGCCCCACGGATCCTTGGGAATTTTCTTGCTCTCCAGATAACCGCCTTCCTTGTAGCTTTTCGGAATCACGCCAACCGTCGGTACCGTGACCAGAGCGACGAGCCCCTGCTCAGTAGTCGGATACGTGCCGTTATCAAGTTTGTAAAGTTTGAGGGCCGTTTCAATATTCTTGATCTGTACCCGCGCATCGGTAACCTTGGCATCATCTGTTCGCCCCATCAGCTTCGGACCGACGAGCGCTGCCAATAACGCCAGTATGACGATTACAACCATGATCTCAATCAACGTAAAACCGTTATTATTCCGAACAAGCTTCATGTGAGTATATCCCTCCTCAGTGAATTGTCTACTTTTGAACTCTACTCAATAGATGGTCCGTATGGCAAGCTCTTTCAAACATATTTTACTTCAAAACATAACTTCTCTGCCGCAATTGCGGTATAAACTGTTGCAATTTTTGAGCAAACAAACTATATTGCTCAACCGTTTTAGGTAGTTATATTTGTACTTGCAGATTGGCATTCAATATGCTAAATCATTCGTAAAATTGGGCACGTAGGATATTTTGATAATTTGCATCTGCGTTACACGCAGTAATTAATCCGATAAGGGAGAAATCAGATGAAAAAAATCACCGCCGTAGTAGCAATGTTTGCCATCACCGCTTTTGCCGGAGCAGCTTTTGCTGCTGGTCCCGAAACAATTGAACTGCCTGCTTCCATGGGAAAAATTACTTTTCCTCACAAAAAACATCAGGAATTGCTGAAAAATGATTGCAAGAAGTGCCATTCAGCTGCTCCTGGCAAAATTGCCGAACTGGGCAAAGACTGGGCTCACAAAACCTGCAAAGGTTGCCACTCCGAAATGAAAAAAGGGCCGACTTCCTGCAAAGATTGCCACAAGAAATAAGCGTTATTCCATAAGAACGACCACTGATGGGGGTAACTCTACTGAGTTACCCCCATCAGTTTTCTCCCGTTACGCAGTACCCTCGTCCCCGTTTAGCCAGAAATCCTTCACGTTGCATCGCTTCCAGATTACGCTGCACCGTTTCACGTTCCGCCGGCAATACGTCAATCAGCTCTTTGAGCGTTATATGCGGTTGTCGCATAACCTCCCGCAACATCATGCTGCGCAGTTGTCGGTTTGACCCCTCAAAACGGCTCTGCTGAGTATGGTGGCGACTGCGACGCCCCGGATTGGAGTGTTTCTGCTTGAGCATGACGCCGTAATCCATCAGGGCATAATACCATTCGCGCGGGTTTTCCCGATCAAGAGTCGACGCGACCAGCGGCATGATTTCGTTATCGCAGACGTTTTCGCTGCCATGAAAGAAGAAGTGAAGAAAAATTGAACGGATGTTGGTCTCGATCAGCGGTTCGGCAACACCAAACGCAAAGGCAGCCACTGCGCGAGCCGTATAGGGGCCGATACCGGGCAACGATTGGAGTTCATCTACCGTACGGGGGAAATGTCCGGCGCAGTGATTGACGATCTCTTCGGAGCAACGCTTCAGATACATCGCCCGGCGGTTATAGCCCAATCCCTGCCATATCTGAAGCACTTCCAGCAGCGGCGCCGCGGCCAACTCACATACCGTTGGGAAAGCGGTCAAAAATTCGGCATATTTGACTCTGACCCGCTCAACCTGAGTCTGCTGCAGCATGATCTCCGATACCAGAATACGGTACGGGTCGCCGGTTTCACGCCACGGCATCGGGCGCGGATTGGCACGGTAATACGCATGGATCATCTCCCGAAAAGAGGTGAGGATCTGCGGGGAGAGACCGGCATTCATGCGAAAGAAGCCGGTTAGATATTCCGGTGTCAGCTCGTTCACCGAAGCGCCAGCTCCAATCCTTCCAATTTTTTCACCCGGTCCCGCAACTCGGCCGCCTTCTCGAAATTCAACTCTCTAGCCGCCGTCAGCATCTCCTTGCGCAGCTTCTTGACCAGCTTCGGGATCTCTTTTGGCGCAACGTACTCTTCGTCCGCTTCGCTTACCCCGACCGGGAGCGTGGCATAATCTTTCTCCTCGATCGATTCCAGAATACTTCGCAACCCTTTCTTAACCGTTTCCGGAGTGATGCCATGCTCTTCATTATACACCAGCTGCTTGATCCGGCGCCGCCCGGTCTCGTCAATACAGGCCTGCATGGAACGGGTCACGCTGTCACCATACATAAGTACCCGGCCATTGACGTTACGGGCGGCTCGACCGCAGGTCTGGATCAATGAGCGCTGCGAACGGAGGAACCCCTCCTTGTCGGCATCGAGAATCGCGACCAGTGATACTTCCGGCAGATCCAACCCCTCCCGCAGGAGGTTAATACCGACCAGCACGTCGAATTCCCCCAGGCGGAGGTCGCGTATGATCTGCATTCGTTCGATAGTAACGATGTCGGAATGGAGATACTTTATCCGCACCCCCAGCTCACGGTAATAGTTGGTCAGCTCTTCGGCCATCCGCTTGGTCAGCGTCGTCACCAGCACCCGTTCTCCCCGGGCAACGGTCGCACGGACCTCATGGAGCAGGTCGTCCACCTGGCCGAAACAACCATCTTTTGCCGTCACCGGCCTCACCTCTATGACCGGATCGACCAGACCGGTCGGGCGTATGATCTGTTCGACAAAGACGCCGCCACTCGCCTCAAGCTCGTAATCCGCGGGGGTCGCCGAGACATAGACCGCCTGCCGGATGCGGGCCTGGAATTCCTGAAAATTGAGCGGCCGGTTATCGAGCGCGGCGGGAAGACGGAAACCGTAATTGACCAGCGTCTCCTTGCGCGAACGGTCCCCCCGATACATGGCGCCGGTCTGGGGGATGGTGATATGCGACTCATCCACAAACAGGACAAAATCGTCCGGAAAATAATCGATGAGTGTGTAGGGAGCCTCTCCCGGTTGACGGCCATCAAAGTAGCGCGAATAATTTTCAATGCCGTTACAGAACCCCATTTCTTCCATCATCTCGATATCATAGAAGGTGCGCTGTTCGATCCGTTGTTCTTCAAGCAGCATGTTGCGTTCCCTGAAATATCCGATCCGTTCCGCCAGATCGATCCGGATCCGTTCCACCGCCCGCTCCAGTGTTTCCCGGGTGGATACGTAATGCGAAGCGGGATAGATGGAACACTTGGAGAGTTTTTGCAGGACCACGCCACGCAACGGATCAATTTCGCTGATCGCCTCCACCTCGTCGCCAAAAAATTCGATCCGCAACGCCCGTTCACTGTCATACGCGGGAAAAACCTCGATCACATCGCCGCGTACCCGAAATGTTCCGCGATGAAAATCCATGTCATTCCGTTCGTATTGAATTTCGATCAGTTTCTTGAGCAGTTCGTCGCGGCCATACTCATCCCCCTGATGAAAAAAGACGTGCATGGCCTGATACGCTTCAGGAGAGCCGATTCCGTAAATGCAGGAAACCGATGCAACGATAATGACATCCCGTCGCGTCAGCAGACTGCGCGTTGCCGAATGTCGCATCTTGTCGATCTCGTCGTTGATGGCGGAATCTTTTTCAATGAAGGTATCGCTGGTCGGAATGTACGCTTCCGGTTGATAATAATCGTAGTACGAAACAAAGTACTCCACGGCGTTATCCGGAAACAGTTCCTTGAATTCTCCGTAGAGCTGGGCCGCCAATGTTTTGTTGGGAGCAAGCACCAGCGCCGGGCGACCGGTGCGGGCGATGACGTTGGCAACCGTGAAGGTTTTGCCGGAGCCGGTCACGCCCAGCAGCGTCTGGTGCCGGTCGCCCCGTTCGATCCCCTCCACGAGTTCATCAATTGCGTGCGGTTGGTCGCCGCGCGGGATATAGGTCGTGTCGAGTGTAAAGGGCGACATGGGCATATTCGCTGTCTGTGGCTCAGTTCCCGGCAACATGCTCCCGCGCTTTCCGAATCCGCCGGATCGTTTCCTCCACGCCCAGCGTCACGATGATTTCACCGATTCCGGGCGCCTGTGTTCCGCCTGAAAGTGCAATCCTGACCGGTTGTCCTACCTGCCCCATCTTCCAGCTGTTTTCGGCGCAAATCTCTTTGAAGAGGGCATCAATACCGTGGGCATCACTTGACAGCGCCTCAGCAAGTTTGTCCGTAACCGCGGCAAACACAGCCTGCAACTGTTGTTTGTCGAATTTGGCAAGTGCGGCGTCATCGTAGCCGGTTGGGGCGTTGTAGTAGAACAGTGCCCGCTCGGCCATTTCCTCCAGAGTCTGGGCCCGCTCTTGCAATGTCCTGACGACCGCCATAAGGTCAGGACCACCGGACGTCGTCACGTCCCGTGAGGAGAGATGTGGCAGTAACAGATCGGCCAGTCGCTCCGGGTCGCCGTTCTTGATGTAGTGAGCGTTCAGCCAGAGCAACTTTTCGGTGTTGAAAACCGAGGCCGACCGTCCCACGTTGTGTATGTCAAATTTTTGAATCATCTCGTCGCGACTGAAAATTTCATCGTCGCCATTGCTCCATCCGAGCCGCACCAGATAGTTTATCAGAGCCTCCGGCAAAAAGCCCATGTCGCGGTATGCAATCACGCTGGTAGCGCCATGCCGCTTGGAGAGGCGCGCCTTGTCGGCACCGAGAATCATCGGAACATGGGCAAATTGCGGCACCGGAAAGCCGAGCGCATTATAGAGCTGTACCTGGCGCGGCGTGTTGTTGACATGGTCGTCGCCACGGATGACGGTCGTGATACGCATACTGGCATCATCGATCACCACGCAGAAATTGTAGGTCGGCGTGCCATCGGTGCGCTGTATGATCAGGTCGTCCAGCTCCTCATTCGGGAAAGTGATGGTCCCCTTGATCAGGTCGTCAAATGTGGTTACTCCGCCCTGCGGTGCCCGAAAGCGAATGACGTACGGTTGACCGTCAGGCTGGTCGAGCCGTTCGCGGCAGGTGCCGTCGTACTTCGGTTTACGCCCTTCCTGCATGGCCAGATTGCGTTTGCCCTCCAGTTCTTCCGCCGCACAGTAACATTTATACGCTTTTCCTGCATCCAGCAGTTTCTGAACATATTCCTTGTAGACCGGGAACGACTCCGATTGATAGAAAGGTCCCTCGTCCCACTCAAGCCCGAGCCACTTCATACCCTCAAAAATTGCATCGACAGACTCCCTGGTTGAACGCTCCACATCGGTGTCTTCAATACGCAGAATGAATGTGCCCCCCTGTTTTCTGGCCAACAGCCAGTTAAATAGCGCGGTACGGGCGCCACCGACATGAAGATAACCGGTTGGACTGGGGGCAAAACGGAGACGAAGTTCGGACATTATAGAATACTCCTTTGGATTGGACACTGCCTGTATGAATGTGTGGATACTATACCATTCCCGGTTACGACGAAAAAGCATTTTCTGTCCGGCCATAGCGCTTTTAGCTTTGACAAAGCGCCACACCGTCATGCTACTATGGGAGCAAAACACCGTTCTTGAGGGTGGCGATGCAGACCATTGATTCCCTGATCAGGGAAAGTTGCCAGAAATACAGCGACCAGCCGGCATTGCGCTTCAAAGGCGCCGGTACGTGGCAAAACATGACCTATGGCGCCCTGTGGGAGCTGTCCGACCGGATTGCGGCAGGAATGATCAAGAACGGTTTCAGCATAGGTGATCACGCGGCCTTACTGGCTCCATCGTCACCACAGTGGGTAGCAACATACTTGGGGATTCTCAAGGCGGGCGGGGTTGTCGTGCCGGTCGACAAAGAGCTGAAAGCGGCAGAATTGCGCCATATTCTAGCCGATTGCGATGCGCGTTTCGTGTTCACTGCTCCCCCCTGTCTCGACCTTGTCCTTGAAATATATCCGGATATTCCGGTTCTCGAACAGATAATTACGCTCACTCCGGTTGCGGCCGGCAGTACGGATTCCCGAATTGTACCGGTGCTTGATGCGCTGATCGAAGAATGGCGTGATCTTGTCGCAACGGTCGATCTGCCGGTTGACCGTCGTACTGCAATGGAAACACTGGCTCGTCAGGTATACCGCCAGCTTTCCGCTTCATCCTCCGAAACGGGAGTGCGGGCGGAATCGGCGGACCCTTTTGACCCTATCGAGCGGCTCCGGAGCAAACTTAGCCATGAAGGTAAATTTCTGGCATTGAACGCTCTCTGCCACAGCGCCCCACTCCCTGAAAAACCGCGATCTCACACCGATACAGCCGTAATATTGTACACGTCCGGGACCACCGGCCGTTCCAAAGGCGCCATGCTCAGCCATGAAAATATAGTCTCGAATATCAAAGGGGCTATCGCACATTTTCAGCTCACCAACAGCATTCATACCCTGTCATTTCTGCCGATAAACCATGTATTCGAACAGGTCTGCGGCGTTCTACTGCCGCTCTCGCTGGGAGGGGCGGTTTCCTTCTGCGAGTCTTTGAAAAAACTGGGGGAAAATCTTGCGGAAGTCAAGCCGACTTTCTTTCTGGCAGTCCCGGCAGTGTACCGGATGATCCTCGACCGGATTACGAAGAATATCAACTCCAAAAAACTGTCGCAATTTCTGTTTTCAGTGCCGCTCACGAAGCCGATTGTCACTTCGAAAGTCCGGCATGCCTTCGGTTCCGGCACCATCTTCATCAGCGGCGGAGCAGCGCTTGACCCGGCCATTGCCAAAGGGATGACGGAGTTCGGTCTGCCAATCTACCAAGGATACGGTATTACCGAAACGGCACCGATTATCAGCGCGGAACAGCCGGGCGCCAAACGGCTCGGTACTATCGGGCGACCATTGGATCGCGTTGAAGTACGGATCGATGAACAAAACGATGAAGGGGTGGGAGAGATCATCGTCAAAGGGCCGAACGTCATGCAGGGATATTACAAGAACCCCCAGTCCACGGCGGAGGTGCTTTCCGATGGCTGGTACCGCACCGGCGACCTCGGTTCTCTCAGTACTGACGGTTTTTTGACAATAAGCGGGCGGGTCAAGAATCTGATCGTGACTCCCAACGGTAAGAATGTGTATCCGGAAGAGGTGGAAAACGAGCTTCTCAAGAGCCCGTTCATTGCCGAAGTCATGGTCTACGGTCACCGCGTCGGCGCTGCCTCCGAGGAAATACACGCCATAATCTATCCGGATCAGGAAGCGCTCGATAATCAATGCCGGATTAACGGCTGTTGTCCGATGAGCGAGGCAGATGTTGAGGCGCTGCTGCGGGTTGAAGTCCAAAAAGCCTGCCATGCCCTCGCTGATTACAAACGGGTCCGCAAGTTTACCATTCGTGAAGATGAGTTTCCCAAGACAACAACCCGCAAGATCAAGCGCTTCGTCGTGGAGGCCAGTATCTCAACCGGGCATTAACCGGCGCTCTCACTCACTCGTCTCTGCTCGGCGCCCCTGCCAGCTGCCGCGCTGCGTCAATTCATTGACAATCGTGTACCACATCCGGTTGTTCTTCACCCCCCACCGCGGGGCAACGCTGATCTCCAGCGGAGCCGAGCCATACAGACGCTGTATGGCTATCCGTGGCGGGAGCAGTTCAAGAAAGTCTGCCACCGTCGTTACATACTGTTCAAGAGTCAACGGCACAAACTCACCCCTGCGGTACAGTTCCGCCAGTTCGGTCCCGGTCACGGCATGCAGCTGATGCAGTTTAAGCGAATTGATCGGCAGTCCGGCCATCAAGCCAGCGGTTTTCAGAAAATCAGCCGCACTCTCTCCCGGAAATCCATGAATCAAGTGGGCACAAATGTCAAAGTTCCGACCGGCAGCCCGTGTGACGGTACCGATAAAATCATCCAGCGTGTGGCCCCGGTTGATACGAGTCAAAATGTCATCGTCCATTGACTGTAGTCCCAATTCAAGACAGACATATTTTGTCCGGGCAATGTCCGTCAAAAGATCAAGAGCTCCGTCACTCAGCGAATCGGGACGGGTGCCGACCGAAATACCGATCACGTTGGGGTGATCAAGAGCCCGGTGATACAGATCCGCCAACAGCTCAACCGAACCGTAGGTATTGGTATATTTCTGAAAATAGATGATAAATTTTTCGGAACCAAGCCTGATACGGTGATAGGTCATACCGGCCGCCATCTGTTCCTCCAGCGGCACGACGGATTGAGTCTCCTTGGGAGAAAACGATACGTTGTTGCAATAGATGCAGCCACCGGTCCCTTTGCTGCCGTCGCGATTAGGACAGGTAAAACCGGCATCAACGTTGACCTTGCTGATGCGGAAGCCGAAACGGCGCCGCAGATAGTGACCATAGGAGTTGAAGTGAAGTTGCGGGTGGAGTTGTTCGTCAGGAGTGTTTGGCATGCTCTTCAATCTTTTTCAGCAGGGATACGGTGGCAATGTATGGGTCAGTTGCAGCAAGTATGGCTGAAATAACAGCGACACCCCGAACGGTGGCAGAGAACGTTTCAGAGATGTTATCCAGTGTGATGCCTCCCAGGCCAATTACCGGTATCTCCAGTGCAGCGGCGGCTTCTGCCAATTTAAGGACACCGCAGGGGGAGCCGTAGGCTAATTTGGAAGGGGTGGCATACACCGGACCAAAAGTGACAAAATCGGCGCCATCAGCCCCGGCCTGCCGGGCTTCATCAATTGCATGCGCGGAGTAGGCGATAATTTTGTCCGATCCCAGCAGGCGGCGGGCCACGGCCACAGGTATACTGCCGACGCCGATTTGCACACCATCGGCCCCTGTCGCCAAAGCAATATCAAGACGATCATTGATGATAAGCCGGGCATCAAAATCCGAAGTGAGCCGTCTCAGCTCATCTGCCAGGCGAAACAGGGGGGCAGCGGAAAGATCCTTTTCACGCAGCTGAACCGCTCTGACACCACCCTCAAGGGAGCGGCGTACCATCTCGGTCAGCATTCTGCCATCGGTCTGATGCCGGTCGGTTATCAGGTACAGCGTGAAATCGGAATGCAGCATCATCAGGGGACGCGTTTACCCAATCAGGCCATCCAGCGGACTGGAGGCGTTGGCATAAAGTTTACGCGGAATACGGCCGGCCCTGAACGACAATCTCCCGGCGATCACCGCCAGTTTCATCGCTTCCGCCATCGCCAGGGGATCCTGAGCCCCCGCGATAGCCGTGTTCATGAGGACGCCGGCACATCCCAGCTCCATGGCAATGGCAGCATCGGACGCCGACCCGACCCCGGCATCGACAATGACCGGCACCCTGACGTTCTCAAGAATGATGCGGATATTGTACGGGTTGCGAATACCGAGCCCGCTCCCGATCGGAGCCCCGAGCGGCATGACCGCGGCGCAACCGAGATCTTCCAGCTTCTTGCAGACGATCACATCGTCACTGCAATACGGAAGTACGGTAAACCCCTCTGAGACGAGTATTTTAGCGGCCTTGAGCAGTTCTTCATTATCAGGGAACAGGGTTTTCTCGTCGCCCAGAACCTCAAGCTTGACGAAATCGGACATGCCGGCCTCACGTGCCAGGCGGCATGTCCGCACCGCATCGTCAGCCGTGTAGCAGCCGGCGGTGTTGGGAAGCAGAGTGTACTTCTTCAGGTCGATGTAATCGAGCAGCGACTCTTTGCTCCGGTCGAGATTGACCCGCCGTACCGCCACGGTAATAATCTCGGCCCCTGAGATTTCCAATGCCCGGGCGGTCTGCTCGAAGCTGGCATACTTACCGGTGCCCACCATCAGGCGTGAGGAAAACTCCCGCCCGCCAATGATCAATTTGTCCGCACTCTCAGTCATCCCCATTATCCTCCACCAACAAAATGGACTATCTCTATTTTATCGCCATCCGCAATGAGCTGCGTTTCATAACCAGCCTTCGGCACAATGTCGGTATTCAGCTCGACTGCTACCCGCTCGCGGCTGATTCCGAGCTGCTTGAGCAGTGTCGCGACCGTTGATCCGACCGCCGCTTCAACAGATTCACCGTTCAGCACTATCTGCATGTCACCCTCCGCAAACAAAAAAAACCGCAGCAGCGGCTTGTGTTAGTACATCAATCGGTCGCGCTTCCCTACGCCGGCATTACCCGGATCAGGTACGAAGGGTCGCGGTAAATACCGCTCTCAGTCGAAACTCCCCCAGCTTTTCCCCAAAGTAGATGATTGCTGCTGCTCTGTCAATTCATTTTAGCCGCACGCCCTGCCCGAATGTGACGATATTTTTTCACGTATGGAGTGCTATCTATTGAAATTCTGGTATATTTCTGGCAGTGTATCAGCTGGATCCGCGGGAAGATCCGTGTCGCGGATACCCGTGGTTGTTTTTAGAGCAGAATTGCCACCAAAAACTAGATTGCAGGGGACCTTCCGTCATGTGCAGGAAAATATTTATTGGCGCTACAGGGCAGCATTGTGGCAAGACAACGATCAGTCTCTCCTTAATGCATCTGGCACGTAAAAAGTATGCGCGGGTCGGCTTCATGAAACCGATCGGTCCTAAATGGATCAACTTCAACGGGACCATCGTCGACAAGGATGCCGCCATGTTCTCCACCGTTTTCAATGTTGAGGAAGATATTGCGCTCATGTCTCCGGTAACGCTGGCTCCGGGAACAACCAGGAGGTTTCTTGATGGAGAGATTGACTCCGACGCACCGCGCCGGGCAATCAACTCCGCCTGCGCCGAGCTGGAAAAGAAGTACGATTTTCTGATTATCGAGGGTGCCGGTCATGGCGGAGTCGGTTCGGTAGTCGGCATGAACAATGCCCGCATAGCTGCCGAGCTGAATGCGCCGGTACTGCTGGTAACCGGCGGAGGAATCGGGAATGTAATTGATGCCGTGGAACTGAACCTGGCGCTTTATCAGCGGGAACAGGCGGATGTCCGTATCATCATGGCCAATAAGCTGGTTTCAGAAAAACGGGCTAATACTCTCGGCTATCTTACGAAAGCGTTTGCCCGCAGTAACATTATGGTGACAAGTGCCTTTGACTACCTGCCGACTCTGGCAGACCCGACCCTTCTCCATATTTCCGAGCTGCTGGATATTCCTCTCAAAGGTGACCCTGCCGACCGGAGTCGCCTCTGCCATACCATTCAACTGGGCGCCGCATCGTCACAGCGTGTAATTGACGGCTTGGGTGAATCAACCCTGCTCATCGTTACCAGTTCCCGTGACGAGCTTCTGGTTACCGCATCTTCCTTGCACCACATACCGGAATACAAGAAAAAGCTGGCCGGTTTGGTTATTGGCGGGCATGCCCCCGTTTCCGATATTACCCAGCGCATTATCGACGACAGTAACATTCCGTACGTCCGGATGAAAGAAACATCATCGGAGATTTTTTACCAGTTGCGTGAACATGTTTCGAAAATTGGTCCCGAGGACCTGGAAAAAATCGATCTGATTAATTCGATCGCCGAGCGCCATATTGATTTTGATGCGATTGATGCCATGATCTAACCTCGAAACCGCCAAAAGTAAAAAGTTCTTGACCTTATACGGCTTTTGATATTTATAGAAAAATAGCGTCAATTTATCGGGGTTTGCATGATTGCAGTGACACGTCTGGACAAACAGCTGATGTACGTGAACCCGGACCACATAATCTGTATCGAGGAAACTCCGGATACCGTCATCACTCTGTTTAACGGCAACCGGTATATTGTTATCGACCGGGCGAGCTCAATCATAAGCCGTGTCGTTGCCTTTCGTGCCCGAATTTCGCGCCGGGCCTCGTTTCCGGCAGCCAAACGTTATCTCAGGCGCACCCCGACTCACCGTTTCGACAGGGTGGGGAAGCCGCAAGACGACTCTCACCCTGATTTTTCAGCTTCAAAGAACCACACTCCATTCCACACTCGGGATTACTAGCGCATGGATTTAGCTACCATCATAGGATTGGCAATGGGCTTCGGCGCCATATTTGGCGGCGCAGCAATCGAAGGCGTCCACATATCGGCGCTGATACAGCCGACGGCGGCAATGATTGTTTTGGGCGGCACCTTTGGCGCCGCATTCGTCTCTTTCCCGCTGGCGGCGATCATCAACGCACTGAAAAGCTTCAAGATCGCTTTTCTTCCCGCAATAGTCGATCATGAACAGGTGGTAAAAGACATCATCAATTACGCAACCAAAGCCCGGCGCAACGGCCTGATCTCGCTGGAACAGGAAGCGCAATCGGCTCGTGACCCGTTCATAAAGAAGGGGATATCGCTGGTGGTTGACGGCATTGACCCGCAGAAATTGCGTGAAACCCTGGAAGCCGACATAATGGCGTATGAAGACCACACCAAACATAGTGTTGAATTTTACGAGGCGGCAGGCGGATATGCTCCGACTATTGGCATTATCGGCGCCGTTCTCGGTCTGATTCACGTTATGGCCAATCTTTCCGACACATCCAAACTGGGAGGAGGGATTGCAGTTGCATTCGTTGCAACTATCTACGGTCTGATTGTCGCCAACATCATTTGTCTCCCGATCGGCACCAAACTCAAGATCAGAATGAAGGAAGAGGTTTTGCGCCGGGTCATGATCCTTGAGGGACTGATTGCCATCCAGAATGGCGAGAACCCGCATTTCATCGAACAGAAACTGATGGCTTTCGTAGGCGGCCACTAACCTGCCATGGCACTCAAAAAAGAACCCGAAAAGCATGTCAACCACGAGCGTTGGCTCGTATCCTACGCCGACTTTATTACGTTATTGTTTGCCGTCTTCGTCGTTCTGTATGCCATGGGGCAAAGCGACAAGGCAAAGGTTGAAGCGGTCGTACAGGCCATTCAGCAATCCTTCGGCATGGCGACCGCCGGTGCAACCGCACCGAAAGTCAATGTAATCCCCTCCCAATCAATTACTGTAATTCCAACGCTCAAGCCTGAAATAAAAGTGTCGCCGATGGGACGGGCACGAAACGGTCAGGCAAAAAGCCGTGCGGAAGAGAAGGATTTCCGTCAGATCAAATCGGCGGTGGAAGCATATCTTGTCAAACAGGGTGCGCAATCGAAGGTAACACTTGAGATAACCCGTCGCGGACTTATCGTCAGTCTCAAGGAGGCCGGTTTTTTTAACTCCGGTCAGGCAACCATCAAACCTGAAGCATATGAATTGATCAACACCATTGCGGAAGTGATGACTCAATACAATAATCCGATACGGCTTGAAGGTCATACGGACAACATCCCGATCAGCACGGCGCAATTTCCATCCAACTGGGAACTGTCAACGGGACGTGCCACCAATGGCTTGAAATATCTGCTGAAAAATTTTGAAGTCGATCCCAACAAGATATCTGCAACCGGCTATGCCGAGTATCGGCCTATTGCCGATAACGCCACCACCGAGGGACGCGCCAGAAACCGGCGGGTCGATCTCGTCATGCTGTCAGGAGAAGCTGAGCACGGCGAACCTTGAGCAATCTCTGAATATCCCATGACCCGTTTACGTGACATTCCACCATCTACTTGAGGGACCAGCCATGGCCGTGTCGTTACTCGATCAAACAGTCCGTGATAGTATTGACCGCTACCCGGCAACGAACACGGGAGCGCTCAACTTATTCGCTCTGCTCCCCTGTCCACTCAAAGTACCGTTGGAAGCGGCGTTCAACGGTTTTCTGGCAACTCTGCAGAAAGAGCAGCGAGACAATTTAACCTTCTGCATTGAAGGAAACGCCAACACGCAGATTGACTATGCCGACTATGCCGATCACATCGAGTCGCTGTCTGAGATGCCTGATATTATTATTACCCCCGGCTTTAACAGCTTTTTTTACCCACATTTTGTTGAGCGTTTCATCAAGACCGGCCAGTTTACCAGCGTTACCGCATTTGCCGGAGACCGGCATCTTGAGGCAATGGGGATAACCGATCCTGAAGGTCATTACACCATGCTGGCCATGAATTTGCTGGTGCTGGTGGTGGATAATACCCGTCTGGGGGACCGCTCCGTGCCGCAATGCTGGGCAGATTTGCTTAAGCCGGAATATGCGAAAAGCATTGCAATACGGGGCAATCGGGATGGTTCATTTTGTGAAACGCTCCTGTTATCACTTTATAAGGATTTTAGCAGCGACGGGTTAAGACGTTTGGGACAAAACGTTGCCTGGGGATGGCATCCGTCACAAATGGTCAAGTCGGCCGGCAGTGGCCGGGAGGATACGCCGGCCATCAGCGTTATGCCGCTCTTCTTCGCCAATACCATCAAAAACCGGGAAAATGTCACCATTGTCTGGCCCGCGGACGGCGCCCTGGTCAGTCCGGTCACGATGCTCGTCAAAACAGACAAGTGTAAGGAGCTGGCCCCACTCATAGATTTTCTTACCGGTACAGAGGTCGCGCGCATCTGTGCCGGGGCCGCCTTTCCGGCCGTACATCCTCACGTGGACAACCACTTGCCTGAAAATGCCACGTTCAAATGGATTGGTTGGGATTTCGTCAAGAACCGTGACCTTAAATCACTTATCGGTATTACGAACAGCATTTTCCTTCAAGCATTTGAACGTAAACTGCCATGAAGCTGGTTACCATTGCCGGCCCCCCCTCATCCGGCAAAACCGCCGTCACAATCAAGGCTATCGCCTCGTTGCAACAGGAAGGCGTCCAGGTTGGCGTGGTGAAGTTTGACAGCCTCTCCACTCAGGATCAATTGCTCTATGAAAAACATGGAGTGGCGGTAACGACCGGTCTGGCGGGAAACCTCTGCCCGGACCATTTTTTTGTCAGCAACGTGAACGACTCCCTTACCTGGGGAATGCACAAAGGCTTTGATCTGCTGGTAATCGAGAGTGCCGGCCTCTGCAACCGGTGTGCTCCGCATATTCAGGGGGTGCTGGCGGTTTGCGTAATCGACAATTTGAGCGGGGTTGACACTCCCAAGAAGATCGGACCGATGCTGAAAATGGCAGATGTGGTTGTTATCACCAAGGGAGATATTGTCTCTCAGGCTGAGCGCGAGGTCTTTGCCTACCGGGTGCGCCAGGTCAATAACAACGCCACCATTATTCATGTCAATGGGCTGACCGGGCAGGGTGGTCACGAGTTGGGCAAACTCCTGCTCAATGCGCCTGAAACTGCCGATCTGGAAGGGAAATTACTCCGCTTCAGCATGCCTGCGGCGCTCTGCTCCTACTGTCTGGGGCAGCGCGGAATAGGGAGTGATTTCCAGATGGGTAACGTCAAGAAGATGGTTTTTACCTAGCTATCCATATGCCGAAAAAGATGGATGTAAAAATTCTGATTTCCCTCCCCATGACCGAGTTGGTGCAAACGGCTCCCTTTGTTGAGGATTTTTTCGCTTCACTTGGTCTTGGCCTGCCGGAGGGAGAGATCTGTCCGGCCGAATACTTTGCGGCAGTTGACGCGGAACTGCTGGAAGATTTGGGGCTTGAGCGGCACACTCTGGCCGGGCGTTTTACGGCATTCATTGAACTGATGGAGAACCTGAAGAACAGATCAGGCCACATACCAATTGAATCCATTACCATCCGGGGCGGACACGACAAGAGCAGTCAGCCGGAGCAGTATGAACTGACCGTCAAGCCTGGCGAGGTGATCTGTATTGTCGGACCGACCGGATCGGGCAAAAGCCGTTTTCTGGCAGACATCGAGTGGATGGCCCAGGGAGATACTCCTACCGGTCGCTCAATTTTGATTAACGGTAAAACTCCCGACCCTGCCCAGCGTTTTTCCATCGAGCATAAACTGGTGGCACAACTTTCGCAGAACATGAACTTTGTGATGGATCTGTCAGTTGAGGAATTCATCACCATGCATGCAGAAAGCCGTATGGTGGAAGACGTAACGACGGTAACCGCCACCATCATCGAGCTGGCTAACGATCTGGCCGGCGAGAAATTTACGCCGCAGACTCCGGTTACGGCCCTTTCCGGCGGACACTCGCGCGCCTTGATGATTGCCGACACCTCCTGCCTCAGTACCTCACCCATTGTTCTGATCGACGAGATCGAGAATGCCGGTATCGACCGTAAACGGGCTGTTCACACGTTGGTCGATAAACGCAAGATTGTACTCATGGCAACTCATGACCCGATTTTGGCACTCATGGGCGACCGGCGTCTGGTTTTTAAAAACGGCGGCATCAGTGCCATCATCGCAACCAGTGAAGCTGAACGTGCTAATCTGACGCTGTTCGAAGAGATGGATGCCAAACTGGCTGCGGTGCGGAATGCCTTACGGAACGGGGAGCGGATAGAGGGGGAATAGTTACTGACACTCTTCTTTTTCGGTTGAACACACACCTGTCTGACTTCTTCAAACATGTTATTTGACTCCTTCTCATGCATCACGCCGATTATTGCCGATAATTACGGCAAAGAGTTTTCATCATATTTTGTCATAAAGCGTAATAAGCCGAATAAATTCATGTTTTTTATTCACTGTTTTGGCATGCGTTATGTAGTACTGGCTATAACGATAAACGTTATCATAAAGTTCACATAACGGAGCATTACATATATGAAAAGCGTCAAAAACAGTATCGGACTCACCGGCAACCTCTGGCTCAACCGCGCCGAGAACAAGTTTCTGGGAGGAGATAGAATCGCCCTACTGGAAATGATCGACGAGTTGGGGTCGATCACCAAAGCTGCCAAAGCCGTCGGCATCAGCTACAAAACCGCCTGGGATACGATCAACATGATCAACAATATGGCGGAACAACCGCTGGTTGACCGTTTGACCGGCGGCAAAGGCGGGGGCGGAACCAGTCTTACCGCCGCCGGGAAAAAGATAATCACGCAGTACAAAACCATCCAGGAAGAACATCGCAAATTCCTGGACAATCTGGAAGGCAGGCTCGGTGATACCGACAGTCTGTACCAATTCTTACGGAGGATTTCTATGAAAGTCAGCGCACGCAACACATTTTCGGGCAGTGTCACTAACATCACCACGGGCGCGGTCAATGCGGAGGTAACAATATCTCTCAAAGGCGGTGTTCCGCTGATTGCCGTCGTCACCAACGGCGCTATCGAGAATCTTGGACTTACGGTGGGCTCCGAGGTTTACGCCATCGTAAAGGCCAGTTCGGTCATTATCGGCACTGACCTGCACGATGCAAAGGTCAGTGCCCGTAACATCTTTTGCGGCACAATTACCAAAATAGTCGAAGGGCCGGTCAATACCGAGGTGGATGTGGAAATCGGCGGCGGCAACACCGTCAGCGCCGTCATCACCCACGACAGTGCGGTAAAGCTTGAATTAAAAATCGGCGGCCACGCATGTACCCTGTTCAAGGCTTCCAGCGTTATCATCGGCGTAAACTAAGGGGGGATATTATGCGGTGCTTATTGTCGATTTGTCTTCTCGTGTTAGTATGGACTACCTTCGTCTACGCCGATGATGTCAACCTCTCCGTTGCCGCCAGCCTGAAAGAGGCCATCAACGAATTATCCGACAAATTTACCAAAACCCATCCCGGTGTGAAGTTCCTCAAGAACTACGGCGCTTCCGGGGCGCTGGCCAAGCAGGTTGAAAACGGCGCTCCGTCCGACATTTTTATTTCCGCAAACGTGGAGTGGGTCGATTATCTGAAGAGCAGGAAACTGGTTGATATTGCCAGCATCGGCACGTTAACGTATAATGCGCTGGTGTTTGCCGGAACCTCCGACAAAGCCTCCTCAATGCGGGATCTGATCAAACTTGAAAAGATTGCCATCGGTAGCCCGAAGAGTGTTCCTGCTGGCGAGTATGCCACGGAAGCGTTCAAAAGAGCCGGTCTTGACAAGCAGCTGGCAAAGAAGTTGGTCATGGCAAAAGATGTGCGTGAATGCCTGATGTATTCTGAAAAAGGTGAAGTGGACGGAGCCTTTGTCTATAAGACCGATGCCTTACAGGCGAAACAGGCGAAAATCCTTTTTGTGGTTCCGCAGGAGTTGTATCCTCGCGTAACGTATCCGATGGTTCTGACATCGACAGGTGTTAAAAACAGGGATGCCGTAGCATTCTTCGCCTATCTGCACAGCGCAGAGGCAACATCGGTCCTGGCCAGGTATGGATTCGCCACGCGATGAACGAGAGGCAAAGAAAGTAAATTAATGCTCCATTTATCCCCCACAGATTATGATGCCATACGGCTTTCGCTGCAGGTCGCGTTCGCTGCGACACTGCTGTCGCTGCCGTTCGGCTTTGCCACTGCTTACCTGATCACCTTTGTCACATTTCGCGGCAAGATGCTCGTGGAGGTGCTCGTTAATCTGCCGTTGACGCTACCGCCGGTGGTGGTGGGCTACTTTCTGCTGCTGCTACTCGGCAAGCATGGCTTGCTTGGCTCACTGCTTAATGACGCGGGCATCCGTCTGATCTTCACACTCAAGGCAGCGGTCATCGCTTCGGCGGTGGTCGGCTTCCCGCTGCTGGTACGCTCGCTCCGCATCGGCATGGAAGGGATCGACCCGCAGCTGATCAACGCGTCCCGCACCCTTGGGGCGCCATGGTACGACGCCTTGGGAACGGTGATTCTTCCCCTTTCGCTCCCCGGCTTGATTGCCGGTTCGTCGCTGATGTTCGCCCGCAGTCTGGGGGAGTTCGGTGCGACCATTATCGTCGCTGGGAACATCCCCGGCGTCACCCAGACCATCCCACTGGCCATCTACGAGTATGCCAGTTCGCCAAGCAGCGAAACCATGGCACTTTCACTTTGCCTGGTAGCGGTGGTTATTTCCATGGTGGTACTGTTTCTGCACGAACTGATGGCCAAAAAAATGGCACGGAGGGGATGACGTGCAGCTCTCCATGGCCGTACACAAGAGTTTTGAATCTTTTTCCCTGTCAACAGACTTCACCGTTTCTGGCGACCGGGTCGGTATTTTCGGCTCGTCAGGGAGTGGTAAATCTACATTGGTGAGTATGCTGGCCGGGTTGGTGGAACCGGACAGCGGTGAGATAACGCTGGATGGCGACTGCCTGTTCAGCAGCGAGAAGGGAATCAACCGCCGACCCGAACAGCGGCGCATTGCTATAGTGTTCCAGCAGCACGGCCTGTTTCCTCATCTCAGCGTCAAAAACAATCTGCTCTACGGCTTCAAACGCTGCCCCGAGCAGTATCGCAGCATCGATGTTGATGCTCTGGTTGCGGTGCTGAAACTGGAGGGTTTGCTTGGACGGGGCGTGACCAACCTGTCGGGGGGCGAAAAGCAGCGAGTTGCCCTGGGACGCGCCATTCTGGCCAATCCGCGCCTGCTGCTGATGGACGAGCCGTTGTCGGCACTGGACGATGCGCTCCGTTTTCAGATCATCCCTTATCTGAAGAGTGTCAGTGAACAGTTCGGCATTCCGTATCTGTTCATATCCCATTCGCTGGTGGAGATGCGACTCATGACCGACACGGTACTGGCGTTTGCCAAAGGTGCCCTGGTGGAACAGACCACCAGCGAACAGTTGGCCAGAAACCGCATGGACACAAGTCCTGTCGGTTACATCAATCTTTTGAAACTGGGGGCGCCATCTCCCGCTGACGGGCTTTGTTCCTATCCCTGGGGGGCGGCGCACCTGCTGATTTCGGCCTGTTCGGAGCGCACCTGCTCCATGGCCGAACTTTCTTCCAAGGATATCATCCTCTTCAAACAGCACCCGGAAGCGATCAGCGCCCGCAACCTGTTGCAGTGTCGCGTGCGCTCGCTGTTCAATTCGGGGCGAAAGATCGGTATAGAGCTGGAGTGTGCCGGAAACACGCTGATTGCCGAGGTTGTGCAGGATGCGGTTAATGAGCTTGGCATTGTGCCGGGCAACACGATTTACGCAGCCATCAAAGCTTCGGCATTCCGACTGTTGCCGGGCTGATTATTTTATTAGCAACTGCCTGCGCTGCTGGCGCATGTCATCCCCAAACCCCCCTCCTTCCTCCGCCTCTTTTATACGCACTATTCTATAACATGCCGTAATTACATAATTAAATAATATTGGCACACCCTATGCTTTAATCTGAATGAAACGACACGAAGAACGATCTAGACGGAAAACCAAATATGCAGGTTCAGGCAAAGGCGCCTTCGTACTACCGGGGCGCTATTTTTTTAGCCCCTGGCCAAAACAACATGGTTCGTTCACGAAACTTTCTGCAACGACCAGCAGAAATTTCCAACTTACTAAAACCCCACATGCTCACGGATGGGTGAGCGAAAGGAGCAACACAATGAGACAGATCGCAATTTACGGCAAAGGTGGCATCGGCAAATCAACTACAACCCAGAACACGGTGGCAGGGCTCGCCTCTCTCGGCAAGAAGGTCATGATCGTAGGCTGTGACCCTAAAGCTGACTCAACCCGTCTGATTCTGCACGCCAAGGCACAGAATACGGTTATGGATCTGGTCCGCGAACTGGGTACGGTTGAGGACCTGGAACTTGAAGATGTCATGAAGATCGGTTATGGCGACATCAAATGCGTCGAGTCCGGTGGACCTGAGCCGGGTGTCGGTTGTGCAGGGCGTGGTGTTATCACAGCCATTAACTTCCTGGAAGAAAACGGCGCCTATACTCCTGACCTCGACTTCGTATTCTATGACGTACTCGGCGATGTTGTCTGCGGTGGTTTCGCCATGCCGATTCGCGAAGGTAAAGCCGAAGAAATCTACATTGTAACCTCCGGTGAAATGATGGCCATGTACGCCGCCAACAACATTTCCAAGGGGATTCTCAAATATGCGTCCTCCGGCAAGGTTCGTTTGGCCGGACTGATCTGCAACGCCAGAAAGACAGACATGGAGTTCGAGTTGATTTCAGAGCTGGCTCGTCGTCTCGGCACCCAGATGATCCACTTCGTTCCCCGCGACAACCAGGTCCAGAGAGCCGAGCTGCGCAGAATGACCGTTATCGAGTACTCCCCGGAACACCCACAGGCAAAAGAGTATCTGACCTTGGCCCAGAAAATTGCCGACAACAAGATGCTGGTTGTGCCGACTCCGCTGGAAATGGAAGAACTGGAAGAACTGCTGATGAAGTTCGGTATCATGGAAGAAGAAGATGAGAGCATCGTCGGAATAGCCGAGCAGGCAGCGGCGTAGTAGTTTTAGGTTCTGTAGGGGTGGCCCCGTGTGTCCACCCGAATACAAGGCTACCGCCAAAAGCAGGGCAACCACATGGGGTTGCCCCTACAAACCACGGAATATCACCAGAGGAGACATACTATGTCAGATAATATTCGCAAAATTGAAGGTATAACCAAAGAATCGACAGAGGCCCTGATCGCTGAAACCCTGTCGGTATATCCGGAAAAAGCCAAAAAGAAGCGCGCTCCGCATCTTGGCGCCAACGACCAGGGCTCCGGTAGCGCCTGCGTCAAGTCCAACAAGAAAACCGTTCCGGGCGTGATGAGTGCTCGTGGCTGTGCGTACGCAGGTGCCAAGGGCGTTGTCTGGGGTCCGATCCGCGACATGGTGCATGTTTCCCACGGTCCGGTCGGCTGCGGTTGGTACTCATGGGGTACGCGCCGTAACATGATGAGCGGCATCACCGGCGTTACCAGCTTTCCGATGCAGTTCACTTCCGATTTCCAGGAAAAGGACATCGTTTACGGCGGCGACAAGAAGTTGAAGACTCTACTTGCCGAAGCCCACGACCTGTTTCCGCTGGCCAAAGGTATCTCTGTTCTTTCCGAATGTCCGGTTGGTCTGATCGGTGACGATATCACCCAGGTTGCCAAGACATCCTCCAAAGAGCTTGATCTGCCGATTATCCCGTGCAACTGCGAGGGGTTCCGCGGCGTGTCACAGTCACTTGGTCACCACATCTCCAACGACACCATTCGCGACTATATCATCGGTACCCGCGAATTTGCAGAGCCGGAAAGCCCCTATGACATCGCCCTGATCGGCGAATACAACATCGGCGGCGACGCCTGGTCAACCAAACCGCTGCTCGAAGAGTGCGGCCTCAACGTCAAGGCTGTCTGGACCGGCGACGGCGAACTGGACAAGATTGCCGCTACCCACACTGTCAAGCTTAACGTTATCCACTGCTACCGTTCCATGAACTACATGTGCAAGGTTATGGAAGAGAAGTTCGGAATCCCCTGGATTGAGCTCAACTTCTTCGGACCGACCAAGATCAGGGAGAGTCTGCGCAAACTTGCCGAGCTGTTCGACGACAACATCAAGGCCAAGGTTGAAGCCGTTATCGCCAAATACGATCCGATCATGCAGGCAATAGTTGAAGAGTACAAGCCGCGTCTGGACGGCAAAAAAGTCATGCTGCTGGTGGGTGGCCTCCGTCCGCGCCACACCATCGGCGCTTATGAAGATCTGGGAATGGATTGTGTCGGTTCCGGATACGAATTCGCCCATACCGACGACTACGACCGCACCGCACCGGAAATGCCCGATGCCACCGTAGTTTACGACGATCCGTCCGAATACGAGTTTGAAAAGTTTGCCGATGCTCTGAAACCTGATCTGATCGGCTCCGGTATCAAAGAAAAGTATGTGTTCCAGAAGATGGGTATCCCGTTCCGCCAGATGCACAGTTGGGACTATTCCGGCCCCTACCACGGTTACAAGGGTTTCGAAGTGTTTGCCCGCGACATAGATATGGCAATTAACAGCCCCACGTGGAAATTGGTCAAAGCGCCGTACTGATTACGAAATAAACTACCGCTCCGTGGACAGATGAGTCTCGGTCGGCTAAAGGAGTAAATCATGTCAAATTTACTAGGACTGGAAGTCAAAAAAATCGTCGAGACCACGCCTGAAGAAATTGAAAAGGTTCAGAACTGGATCAACACCGATGAATATAAAGAGAAAAACTTTGCCCGTCAGGCGCTGGTTATCAATCCTGCTCATGCCTGCCAGCCGTTAGGTGCGCAGCTTGCTGCCCATGGATTTGAAGGCACACTCCCCTTCGTTCATGGTTCGCAGGGGTGTGCTTCCTACTACCGCTCCACCCTGAACCGTCATTTCCGGGAGCCTGCCCCGGCGGTATCCGATGCCATGACCGAGGACGGCGCCGTGTTCGGCGGCCAGAACAACCTCCACGAAGGTATGGAGAACGCCTATACCATCTACAAACCGAAGATGCTTGCTGTGTTCACATCCTGCATGCCGGAAGTTATCGGTGACGACCTGACCGCATTCATCAAAAATGCCAAACAGAAGAATTGCGTACCCAAGGATCTGCCGACACCCTATGCCAACACCCCCAGCTTCAACGGCACTCATATCCATGGCTACGACTCCATGCTGGTGTCGATTCTGCAGACACTCACCGAGGGGAAACAGATCGAAGGTCGTTGCACCGGCAAGCTGAACCTGATTGCCGGCTGTGACTTCAATACCGGTGATTACCGTGAGTACAAGCGCATCCTGAAGGAATTCGGCATTCCGAATACCATTCTGGCCGATATTTCCGATAGTTTCGATTCGCCCTGCGACGGCAGCTACCACATCTACGCAGGCGGCACCAAGCTGGATGATGCCGCCGACTCAATCAACGGCAAGGCTACCATCGCCATCGGTCCCTATGCTACGCCTAAAACATTCGGCTGGATCAAAGACACCTATTCCGGCAAGCATGTCAGCATGCCGATGCCGATGGGTATCGAAAAAACCGATGCGTTCATCATGAAAGTGGCCGAGCTGTTCGGCAAGGAAGTCCCGGCCTCACTGAAAAATGAACGCGGTCGCGCCGTCGATGCCATCACCGATTCGCATCAGTACATTCACGGCAAGAAATTTGCCGTCTACGGCGACCCCGACTACTTGACGGGTTATGTCTCCTTCCTGCTGGAAATGGGCGCCCGTCCGCATCATATCCTCTGCAGTCGTGGCAGCAAAAAGCTCGAAAAAGAGTTGCAGGCACTGCTGGACGGCTCCATGTACGGCAAAGGATGCACGATCCACATGAACAAGGATCTCTGGCATCTGCGCAGCCTGCTGATGACCGACCCGGTCGAAGCGGTTATCGGCGACAGCCACGGCAAATTTGCCGCCCGCGACGCAAAAATACCACTGTTCCGCTTCGGTTTCCCGATCTTCGACCGCGTGAACAAGCACCGCTATCCGATCATCGGTTATCAGGGCGCCGTCAATATGCTGACCGAGATCTGCAACAAGTTTATCGATATCAAGGATGAGACGTGCGAGGATCAGTATTTTGAGTTGATGCGGTAGCCAGGCTGGAATGATATTTGATAAACAACACGGGCGGCCATTTGGTCGCCCGTGCTTGTTTTACGTGCGGTTTACCAGTACAATTCACCGGTTGAGATCATCTCGTCTTCCTGTTAATATGCTGGCGTCATACGCAGGTGTATGATATTTAGACACGCTTACTTATAGGCAGGCAGCACTCCAAACACTATCGGGAACAGGAATCTCTATCATGAAATATGAGTCAACCGAACTCCAGCATGGTTATACCAACCGAATACTGACCATTGACCTTGACGACAGCGCCATCGAAGCGACCGAACTTGACCCGGAGGTACGGGACTATTTTCTGGGCGGGAGGGGACTCGGACTCTACCTGCTGCATCAGGCAACCAGGGCCACAACCAAAGCCACTGATCCGGAAAACCCGCTGATTCTTGCCAATGGCCCGCTTGGGGGAATCCCGCAGTTCCCCGGCACAGCAAAGGCGATGGCTATATCTCTTTCTCCGCTCACCGGCGTGCCGGGTGTTTCCAACTTCGGCGGTTATTTCGGCGCCTTCCTCAAGTTTGCCGGTTTTGATGCCCTGCAGGTTACCGGAAAATCCGGGCGCGATGTGATGGTCGTTATCAACGGCTTCACGCACGAGGTCACCATCGAGGATATAACGCATCTGGACGAGGCGTTCGATATCGAACGGATGGTTGACCAGCGCTTTACCGCTGCCGGATACGACCGCCGCCACATCGCGTTCATGTCCACCGGTACCGGCGCCGACCACACCACGTTCGGCTGTATCAACAGCCACTACTTCGATGTCACCAAGCCGACCCCCACCGGCAAAGGGGTTTACCGGACCAAGCAGGCAGGACGTACCGGTATCGGCTCGGTAATGAGCGACAAGGGTATCCGTGCAATTGTGGTGCTTGCCGGGTATCCCCAGGGGGAGAATCCCTACGGCGCCGATGATTGGGAACGGGCCAAGGCCGCAGGCAAACGGCTGCACACGGTGGTCAAGGAGGTGGATCCCACATCTCTGCGCATGTCCCGTAAAGGGAGCGCCGGACTGATAACCTTCATGAACCGGGACGAATACCGTTCCCTGCCGGTCAACAATTTTCAGGCAGGTTCAGACCCGAGAGCACCCCAGATCTGCGGTTCGTTTTACGAGGAGCACCTCTTCGAACACCGCGGCATGGATGGCTGTTTCCCCGGCTGCAACCTGCAATGCAACAAGGGAGGGTGGGTAACCCTGGTTTCCAGCCCCCATGCAGGAGATCGGGTTTGGGTTGATGGGCCTGAATACGAAACCGCCGCCGGTTTTGGCTCCAATCTGGGGATCTGGAACCCCGAATTTATCCTGGAAGCTAACTGGCACTGCGATAACTACGGTATTGACACCATCAGCACCGCCACTATCATGGCCTTTCTCATGGAGTGCATTCAGCGCGGTTTCCTGACCCCGGCGGATATGGACGGAGTTGAGCTGGTTTGGGGTAATGAGGCGGCTGCACTGGAGTTTATCCACCGGCTTGCCCATGGTCAGGGTGAATTGATTCAGGTAGCCGGCAAAGGTATGCTGCAACTGGTGGAATATGTGGCAGTGCACTATCAGAAAAAGAGCGGCATCGACCCGCGTCCGGAACTTAATCTCTTTGCCATGCAGACAAAGGGGCTTCCCTTTTCGTTCTACCGGACCCATCGTTCTCTCTCCATGCAGGGTTCCTACGCAGCCGCCAGCGACATCGGCGCCCACCACGCTGCTGCCTGGCTGATCAAGGCCGACCTGCTCGGTGCGTTTCCGACGTTTGAAGAGAAAGCCTGGGCACTCATCTCCTATCCGAGGGTGCGTCTCGGCAACGACAATCTGGGGCTTTGCAAGCTCCCCTGGGTAGACGTATTCAACCCGGAGTCAGC
>CAIYZD010000087.1 GCA_903930585.1 uncultured Geobacteraceae bacterium
AGGAATACGTGAGAAAGGACATCGCTCTGGCCGATGATTTCGCCAAAGTTGAACTGCTGGTCAACCTCCTGCCGCAAATAAATGTTCTCGGCCTGGAGCCGGTCTTTCAACTGTTTTATTTCCGCATAAGTGCTTTGAAGAGACTTTTCCGCTTTCTTGCGTTCCTCTATTTCCTGCGTGAGCTGCACATTGGCGTTGAGCAGATCTCCGGTCCGCTCCTGCACGGTCTGCTCCAGTACCTTGCTGTAATTACCGAGTTTTTTATACAGCAGCCGCACCTCCAGCATGTTGTGGATACGTGTCTTTACTTCGACCAGATCGAACGGTTTGCTGATGAAATCCTTTGCCCCGGCTTCCAGTGCCCGCAGTTTATGTCCCGGCTGAGCGGTGATTACGATGACCGGAACATAGCTGCAGGTTTCGACCCCCTTTAATTCTTCCATCACCTGGAAACCATCCATGCCGGGCATTTGCAGGTCAAGCAGGATCAGGTCGTAATCATTCTCACGGTGCAGTTTGCCGACCTCCTCCGGATTCATTGTTGAGGTAACGGAGCGGTAACCGGTTTCACTCAGCAATTGTTCAAGCAGGCAGACATTGGCCTTCTGATCGTCAACAATCAAGATGGCGGCGTTGCGAATATCGGTCTCGGTAACGATCATATAAGTTCCTTTTTCGTATATTTCAGTGCCACTTCCAGCGTATCCATAAACTCGTTCACCTTGATCGGTTTGGTGAGGTATCGGAAGAATCCGGCCTCCAGCCCCTTTTCGATATCCCTGGGTATTGCATTGGCACTGAGCGCAACGACAGGGATGTGCGCTGTAGACGGGTCATCAGCCAGGATTTTCAGCGCTTTAAGGCCGCTGATGCCGGGCAGATTGATATCCATCAAAATGACATCCGGCAGGGAGGCGCGCGCAATCGCGATGCCACTGATACCATCACGCGCACTCAACAAACGGATATCGTGCCGGCGCGCAACGAGGTCCTCGACCAGCATCAGATTTGCCGGATTGTCTTCGACGTAAAGCAGGGTGTGCATGGTGGCGCCTTGAACATGCATCCGGTCTACCGACGTGAGCTCGGCGATGTGGGCGGCAACGTTCGGTTCAGTGGTCCTGTTCAGCTCAAACCAGAAAATACTCCCTTCGCCGACCGTGCTTTCCATGCCCATATTCCCCTGCATCAATTCGACCAGCCGCTTGCAAACAACCAGACCGATGCCGGTACTTTCCTCGATATTGTTTTTTTGTCCAAGACGATTGAATGGCTGAAAAAGCTGCGCCAACTGTTCAGGAGAGAGTCCCGCGCCGGTGTCGCGAACGCTGATCCGAATCGAATCAGGAGGGCTCAGGGTACACGCTACGGTAACCGTTCCGTCCGATTTGTTATATTTGATCGCGTTGGAAAGAAGGTTGATAAGAATCTGTTTTACCCTGGTCCGGTCGGCATTGACACAGTAGTGGTCGAGACAATGGGTAAAGATCACGCTGATGCCACGCTTTTTCGCCTGGGGTTCAACCATGGTCTCGCATTCTCGCAAGACCTCTTCCAGCGAGACCGACTCCAGAGACAGGGACAGTTTCCCGGACTCGATCAGAGCCAGGTCGAGGATCTCGTTGATCAACTCCAGCAGATACCACCCGGCCTTGAGTATCTGGTCGATGCTGCGTTTCTGGGAGAGGGTCGGCAGTGGCGAACCTGACTCCATGAGTTGGGCAAAGCCGAGGATCGCGCCGAGCGGGGTACGCAGCTCATGGCTCATGCTGGAAAGGAAATCCGAT
>CAIYZD010000088.1 GCA_903930585.1 uncultured Geobacteraceae bacterium
ATTGACCATTTTACCGCCAAGGCAGCACTGATTACACTCTGCCGCCACCATGACATTCCGGTCATCTCCAGCATGGGCGCCGCAAATAAACTAGATCCCACAAAAATAGAAGTATCCGATATTTCCTCTACGAAAAACTGCCGGATGGCACGCAGCATGAGAAAAATTCTGAAAAACGCCGGGATTACCTCAGGGGTCCAGGTTGTCTACTCTACCGAACTGCATCGTGAGCTCGACCCGGCAACGTCAACTGCATGCGGCACCGACTGCATTTGTCCCAATCGAAGCGAACAGACGTTCCGCTGTGAACATCGCCGGGTAATCCTCGGCAGCATTTCATATATACCTTCAATCTTCGGACTCACCATGGCAGGCACTGTTGTCAACCATCTATTGAACCTGAATTGGTGTCAGGAAGCACCCGTTTGAATTATTCCGGGCAGGCTATGCTGTTTTTTATTGACAAGCCCTGAAAATAAAGGGTAACGTCATATCACCTCAGTCTAAACATCCTGGCATCCAAATAGATCCCTAGACTTCTTCATACAGTATTTATTTATATACGAACTTCGAAAAAAATCATATTCCGCTGTTTGAGCCAAAAGCTCCCAGCCATGGCAGTTTAACTACTGCAACCGCATCCCCGAAAATATTGAGTCCATGAATGTATAAGTCCCCACACCATTAGATTGTTACGCAGGAGAACAGATGAATTTACAAGATCTTAAAGGCAAAAAAATAAGCGAGCTCAATACAATCGCTCGGGATCTCAGTATTGAAGGGGCATCGAGCCTCCGCAAACAGGATCTTATCTTTGCGATTTTGAACGCCCAGACGGAGCAAAACGGTTCGATCTTTGGAGAAGGTGTCCTTGAAACGCTTCAGGACGGTTTCGGTTTTCTGCGGGCTACCGACTACAACTACCTGCCCGGCCCGGATGATATCTATGTTTCTCCAAGCCAGATCAGGCGGTTCAACCTGCGCACCGGCGATACCGTATCCGGCCAGATCAGGCCCCCCAAAGAAGGGGAGCGTTATTTTGCACTGCTCAAGGTTGAGTCGGTCAATCACGAATCTCCGGAAATTGCCCGCGATAAAATTCTCTTCGACAACCTGACTCCGCTCTATCCGCAGGAAAAGCTCACTCTTGAGACGACTCCGGACAACATGCCGATGCGGGTCATCGAACTGGTGGCGCCAATCGGAAAAGGGCAGCGCGGCCTGATTGTTGCGCCTCCCCGCACCGGCAAGACCGTATTGATCCAGAACATCGCCAATTCGATTGCCGCCAATCACCCCGAGGTATACCTGATCGTTCTGCTTATCGACGAGCGACCGGAAGAGGTGACCGACATGCAGCGTTCGGTTAATGGAGAGGTCGTATCTTCAACCTTTGACGAACCTGCCACCCGCCACGTTCAGGTTGCCGAGATGGTCATTGAAAAAGCAAAACGGCTGGTAGAACACAAAAAAGATGTCGTTATCCTGCTGGACTCCATCACCCGCCTGGCCCGGGCCTACAACACGGTACTGCCCCCCTCCGGAAAGATTCTGACCGGTGGTGTGGATGCCAACGCTCTGCAAAAGCCGAAACGCTTCTTCGGCGCAGCCCGTAATATTGAAGAAGGAGGATCACTGACCATCATTGCTACCGCCTTGGTCGATACCGGCAGCAAGATGGATGAAGTCATCTTTGAGGAATTTAAAGGCACCGGTAACATGGAGTTACACCTTGACCGCAAGTTGGTCGAAAAACGTACCTTCCCGGCCATAGACATCAATAAATCAGGAACTCGCAAGGAAGAGCTGCTGATAGAAAAAGCATCCCTGAACCGGATCTGGATTCTGCGTAAGATTATCCACCCGATGAATGTGGTCGACAGCATGGAATTTCTGCTCGACAAGCTATCGGAAGCCAAGACCAATCAGGGTTTCCTGGATTCAATGTCGAAATAACGTGCCGCAATCAGGGGAAAAAACACCCTTTCCGGATTGAAACCAAATAATTGTTGCAAAAAATATTTAAACTAGCTACTATAATCCTTTACTGTTCGTATTCGTTTACGTTAGTCGTAAAGCACTACTGAAGGAGGAAAAGATGAAAGAAGGTATCCACCCAGATTATTCCGAGATTACCGTTAAGTGTTTGTGCGGTAATACATTCCTGACACGCTCAACAAAAAAAGAGATCAGCACTGAAATCTGTTCTGCCTGCCATCCGTTTTACACCGGCAAACAGAAATTGATTGACACGGCAGGACGTGTTGAACGCTACAAAAAACGTTACGGTCAGGCTTGATTGTTCGTTTCGTAGATTTTTGAGAGGGGCTTTGTCGCAAGGCAAATCCCCTTTTTTTTCTCCTGACACTCCCTGCCCGACCGGGTACGTTGCAGGAGTAACAACTCCAAAACAAGAGCATGCCAGTTTCTGAAATGACCATTGCTATCCCTGAGCATGGCTCGAGCAGGACACCATGAACGTCACTCTGATTGAACACACACCCAATCCTGAACGCACGGTAGCGTTAGCTGCCCGTCTCTGTTACTCACCTACTTCAATTGATGATTTACGGGAAAAACTGGCGGCATCCGATATCGAGTCCTTTCTGGACAAGATCATGACACTGGGACATCATTCGGTGCTTGAGCACGCTTCTTTTACCTTCGGCATCGAAGGTATTTCGCGCGTGACTACCCACCAGTTGGTGCGTCACCGCATCGCCTCTTTTTCGCAACAGTCCCAGCGGTACGTGTCGCACAAGGAGGAGTTCACTTCCATCATGCCGGACACGATTGCCGAGAATTACGACGCGCGCCAGATATTTGCCTTCATGTCCGAAACAGTCCACAAAGCCTACGCCCAACTGATCGAGATGGGAATTCCGGCCGAGGATGCCCGTTACATCCTGCCCAATGCAACGGAAACAAAAATCATCATGACGATGAACGCCCGCGAATTGCTGCACTTCTTTGCCCTGCGCTGCTGCCAGCGGGCCCAGTGGGAAATCCGTGAAATGAGCGTCGAGATGCTGCGACTGGTCAAACAGATAGCTCCGGTAATCTTCCGGAAGGCAGGTCCGGGCTGCGTAGGCGGACCCTGCCCGGAAGGAAAATTCTGCTGCGGGCAGACGGCCGAAGTCAGGGAATTTTACAAGAACATCAATTAATATAAAGAGGTACCATGGACAAGATACATGTTGGCGGCCAGGCGGTCATTGAAGGGGTCATGATGCGCGCACCCCGTTCGGTGGCTATTGCCGTTCGCCGTCCCGATGGAGAAATCGTTGTGAGAAGGGAGATGGCGGCACCGCTCTCCGAGCGTTTTCCCATCGTTAAGCTGCCGATCGTCCGGGGTGCCGTAGCACTCTTCACCTCCCTGATCATCGGCATCAAGGCACTTAATTTTTCTGCAAACGAAGCGATGACCGAAGATGAGAAAGAGAAGGAAAAGGGGAAGAAAAAAGATGGCGGCACGGAAGGGGGGAGCGAGCTTTCTTCATGGGCTATGGCCGGAACCATGACGGTCGCCTTCGGCTTCGGCATCTGCCTGTTTTTTCTCTTCCCGCTCTATCTGACCAAACTGCTGACACCGGTCATCGGCGACAATAACATCATCTTCAATCTGGTGGATGGCGTTATCCGGGTAATCGTCTTTCTTGCCTACATCTGGGGCATCTCGCGAATGGAAGATATCCAGCGGGTTTTCCAGTACCACGGCGCCGAGCATAAATCTATTTTTGCCTTCGAGGACGGAGTCGAGCTGTCCGTTGAAAACGTGCGACGGTACCCTCGCCTGCATCCACGCTGCGGCACCAGCTTCCTGTTGATCGTGATGCTGGTCAGCATTGCGGTCTTTTCGCTGATTCCCAAGCTCTGGCCGTTCTATCTTAAGGCTGGATCGAGGATAGTACTACTGCCGATGATCGCCGGCATCTCCTATGAATTTCTTAAATGGAGCGCCACTCACGACAGCCACCCACTCGTTAAACTGATAATCACCCCCGGACTGGCACTGCAGCGTCTGACCACTCGCGAACCGGATGACAGCCAGATTGAGGTTGCCATCCGCGCAATGAACGAGGCGCTGGAGCTGAATGCGGGTTACCGGGATGATCGCCTCGTAGTGTAAACTCAAGCCATGCTCACTTTTGAAATTACCTACCAGGACCACTGTCGCCGTCTGGAAAGCTATCTGCGAACCTTGATGCCGACATCGCCGTTCGGTTATGCCCGCAAACTGGTCAAAAGTGGAGCTGTAAAGCACAATGGCGCCTTAGCAAATCCCGATACGCTGCTGGCACTCCATGACCGTGTAACCCTCAAGGAGAGCGGCAGTACCACCGGCTATATCACATCAAACAGGCCGGACCTGGACATCCTCTATGAAGATGGTTCCATCGTCATTGTCAACAAGCCTGCCGGTCTTCCGATGCACCGCACCGCGGAATGCGAGGACAATCTGGTGGA
>CAIYZD010000089.1 GCA_903930585.1 uncultured Geobacteraceae bacterium
CAAAAGGAGGGAATGTGAAGATCGCAAATAACAAGAAACTTATGGTCGGCGGGCTGATGATGTTCATCGTGACTGCGGCGGGTTTCTCTATGGCTAACGACAATCTAAGAACGGAGAAAGAGACCCTGATGAAGACCTTTCCAAATATGAAATTGGATGGCTTCAGGGAATCGCCGCTCAAAGGCCTATATGAGATCACCGCAGGCGAACAGGTATTTTACTTCAGCCCCGAAGGATACCTCTTTTTTGGTGAAATCTGGACCAAAGACGGCAAGAACCTGACAGCCGAGATGCGGGAGAAGGTTGTTGCAGAAAGAATCAACAGCCTCCCCCTGGATAAAGCCCTGAAAATCGGCAACGGCCCGAAAAAGGTCATAGAGTTCACCGACCCTGACTGCCCCTATTGCCGCAAAGTTGACAACTTCCTCTCGAAGCGAACTGACGTGACCCGTTACGTCTATTTCGTCCCACTACGTAGGATACATCCCGACGCAGAGAAAAAGGCTCGCTACATCCTGTCGCAATCTGACAGGGACAAGGCATTCCATGATGTATTCGAGGGAGTGCTGGACGGAAAGCCAATCTCCATAACCGATGACACACAGCAACAGCAACTGGAGGAGATGGAGAAAATTGCTGCTGGGCTTGGCGTACGTGGAACACCGGCACTCTGGATCGAAGGTGCTCACGTGAATGGTGCAGACATCCAACGGATCACCGGGTTGCTGGACAAGGGAAAGGAGGTGAGCAAGCCGCAATCACACTGAATCTATTTCGCAACATCGTCTGACCATCACACCAACAGCTCAAAGGAGAAATGCATGCACAAGCGGAAAATGCTTCTGATGTCCCTCGTTGCGATGATCGTAACGCTGGCGGCATCCCAGGCCATGGCCCTCGTTGCCCCCGTAGCCGGTTCATTCGGCTTCGAGGCCTACGACTTCTTCATCACCGACATCCTCAAGGGACCTTTCGGCGCCATTGCCGGGGTTCTTGCCATCATTGCCGGCGTCGTCGTCATGATCCAGCAAAAGCTGGTTCCGGCAGTCCTCTGCATCCTGGGAGGAGTGCTCGTCATCAACTCGGACAAGATCGTCACCTCGCTTGGGATGATCATCTAGCCACAACCGGGGGGGCGAAAGCCCCCCTCACCATCTTGTAGCCATGAACGGAGACAGACTTGACTCGCAAGTTTCCCCAATATCTGACGCAGCCGTTTCAGGTCCTCTGGTTCGAGCCCGATGACCTGGCAATCATGACGGCGAGTTTTATCTTAGCCCAACAGTTCGGTGGATATCTCTGGCTGACAATGATCATCGTACCGTGGGCATACAGCCGCTTCAAACGACAGTACCCACGTGGCTTTCTGCGCCACATACTCTATTTCATTGGCTTGGCACCGATGAAGGGTTACCCGCAGTTCTTTGAAAGAGATTTTCTGGAATGACCACTACAAAGGGAGCAAAGAAGTGAACCTCGACATATTTCTGCAAAAAAGTTCCAACATATTTGCCGAGAACCGGCTGCTCAAGTTCGTGGTCGTAGCGCTCGGCATCGCAGTTGTTATCAACACTGCGGGTTTGTTCACTGCTCTGAACAGTCAACGGGTGATTCTCGTGCCGCCAACCATCAATTCAAAGATCTCGGTTTCAGGTGACAAAGCCTCGGATGAATATCTCAAGGAATTCACCCGCTACATCCTGAGTCTGGCGCTTACCTACAACCCGGTAAACGTCCGGTCACAGTTCAGCGAACTGCTGGCCGTCTACGATCCCGCCGAGTTCCAGGCATCACGTAAAGAGTTGTATGAACTGGCAGACAAAATCGAAAACACCAAGGCCTCCAGCGCCTTTTACATTCATTCAATCATCAACGATGCCGAGAAAAGGCGCCTCGTAGTGACCGGCACCAAGAAGACCTACATGGTGGATCAGAAGGCAGAGGACGTTCTGAAGGTCTACCTCATCGAATACCGCTTCGAAAACGGAAAATTCGTCTTGGTGCGTCTCTATGAGAAGCCAGCGCAAGGCGAGAACAAGGGGGCGTGATGCGTAAAACGTTTGCTTTACTGACTGCATTGCTGGTGCCGACATTGGCGCATGCAGTGGAACAAGGTGGTCTCCAGAGACAGAAAGCTTCAATTGACCAGGCTATTGAAAAGCCGGTCGAAGGGGAGTTTCCGACCGTTGTCTTGCCTGAATCGTCAACCGGTATTCGGCTGTCGAGTTCCGACATAAATCGGATCTCCTGCCCAACTGACATTCGAGAAGTCCTGACCTCCACCGAGAAGGGGGTAACGATCAAGATCACCGGCAAAGATGCATTCGTGAAGTTCAAGGTGATTAAGAAAGGAGACAAGTTTTCCTACTCATCGACACCGACCGAGCTCTACGTCGTCTGCGGTGACAAGGTTTTCAGCATGGTCGCATTTCCCCAAAGAGTGCCATCCCAAACAATCCGCCTCACTTCCGGCCAGGAGAAGAAGATCAAGGAGAACCTGTCTCTCTATGCCGGTTTACCCTTCGAGAAGAAAGTGCTCAAGGCGATCAGGGAAGTTTACACCGAGAACATTCCTGACTCATACAGCATCAACAAGAAAGAAAAACGTTTCTTCACGTTCCGTGAAATCCTTCTGACTCTCAAACGGACTGTAGATATCGAGGGTGAAGGTCTCAGGATCAAGGAGTACGAGGCATCACTGCGGGGAGAAACTCCCGAATTCAAGATGAACGAGAAGATGTTTCTGCGTACGTCACTGGTGGGGAACCCCATAGCTGTATCTCTTGAACGTCACGTTCTGCGAGCAGGAGACACTTCCAGAGTTTTTGTGGTGGAGCAACGTGCCGAGAAACAGGGAGTTCGTAGACTGACCGGTGACCTGCCGGTAATGGATCAACCAACGCAGAGTCTGACAGTCAACAAATCTGGCAACCCAAAAGAGTCCTCAGAAAACCGTACCGAGTCAGATGCACAGGAGGCAGACGATGAAAAATAAGCTCCTGTCTTTCTGGAACGGTCTAAGTGGCAGTCAGCGCCGAAATCTTGTCTGGATTATGACTGGCTGCATTCTGGTGGCCGTATTTACGATTGGCTATTACGTCATGAACAAAGGGAAAGATCCTGCACTCAATAAAAGTGTGAAGCAGGCACCCTTGAGCATCGAGCCAAAACTCCTTGAAAAGTCACAATTCCTCGAAAGCCAGAAGGAGATTGCCAAGCGTGACGACATGGTTGCCGAACTCACGAAAAGACTCGATGAGATCACCCGTGAGAAAAAAGGTGATCCGACTACAGCGCCGGTGGCTCAGATCGGCACAGCCCCCGCTGTACCGGGAGACAATCATACTCAGCAGCAGGGCCAATTGCAAAAGACCGGTTCTGGCAGGACAGCAATATCAAAACAACCGTTGCCTCCAATTCCACCGATGCCGCAAGGCAGCAGCATCTCGCTTCCCCCTCCGCCTGCCACAGCTCAAGGAATGGCAGCAGGTCAGCTGCAGTCTCCACCCGAAACCGAAATCGGCGATATCGCCATCGTTTCGTCTCC
>CAIYZD010000090.1 GCA_903930585.1 uncultured Geobacteraceae bacterium
CCCAGAGCCGAATCATTCAGGCGGTCCTTGACCTCGTTCCAGATAGCCGCACTTTTGAGGCTTCTCTCAACCGCTTCGTCAAGCGTTGTTTTGTCATTGACACCGGCGATGCGCAGCCCATAGACGATGTTCTCGTAAATCGATTTGGGAAACGGGTTGGATTGCTGAAAAACCATGCCGATTCTGCGCCTGAGCGAGATGACATCGGTGGAGGGCTCATTGACTTCGGCGCTGTTAAACCGGATACTTCCCCCAACCCTCGCGCTATCAACCAGATCGTTCATGCGGTTGAAACAACGGAGCAGCGTCGATTTACCGCAGCCGGACGGTCCGATAAATGCCGTAACCTGATGACGCGCCATGTTAATGTTGATGTTTTTCAAGGCATGGGTATCGCCATAGTGCAGATTCAGGTTGGAGACGGAAAGAATCGGCTCGTTTCTGGATTCATTGGTTTGGTGCATGTTTGTTCCTTATTTTAAAACGTTGACGTCGTGTATTTGCCGCGCATCCGGTTGCGCAGGTAGATGGCCACACTGCTGGCCACGATAACGATTGCCAGCAGCAGCATGGTGGTGACGTAGACCATCGGTTTTGCCGCCTCGACGTTGGGCGATTGAAAGCCGACATCGTAGATATGGAACCCCAGGTGCATGAATTTCCGGTCCATATGGAAGAACGGATAATTCGAGTCAAAGGGGAGTGTCGGCGCCAGCTTGACTACGCCGACAATCATCAGCGGCGCGACTTCGCCGGCCGCGCGTGCCATGGAGAGGATCAGGCCGGTCATGATGCCGGGAGTTGCCATCGGTAGCAGATTTCTGGTCAATGTCTGGAACTTGGTGGCGCCCAGCGCCAGCGATCCCTCGCGAATCCCTTTCGGAATGGAGGCGAGCGACTCCTCGGTAGCAACGATTACGACCGGTACGGTCAGGAGCGCCAGGGTCAGGCTTGACCAGAGAATGCCGCCGGTACCGAACGTCGGGGTCGGCAGTCGTTCCGGAAAAAACAGGGAGTCGATGCTGCCGCCGATGCCGTAGACGAAGAAGCCGAGACCGAATACACCATAGACGATTGAGGGAACGCCGGCCAGATTGTTGACGGCAATGCGCACCATACGGGTCATCAAGCCGTCCCGGGCGTATTCACGCAGGTAGATGGCGGCGATAACACCGAAGGGGAGCGAAAAGACACTCATCAGCAGTACCATCATGACCGTGCCGAAGATGGCCGGAAAAAGCCCACCCTCGGTGTTGGATTCACGTGGGTCATCCAGCAGCAATTCGCGGACCCGCTCCAGGTAGGCCCCGCATTTGGCGAAAAATGACATGCTGTTGGGACGCTGCAGGGCAACGATCTCCACCAGAGGAATATCTTTGCCGCCGCCGGAAACATCGCTGAACCGGGCGGTGACCCGGCCGATGTCAGCCTGGGTTGCGGTTGCCTGCTCATTCAGGCGGCTGAACTCTGACATAGTTTTTTCACGGGTGGCGGTCAACTCGCCGATTTCAGATGCGTTCTTTTTCTTGCCGCCATATTCAAGTTTCAGTAGTTTGAGTCGGATACGCTCGGCGGTACTGTTCAGATCCGACATCTGCCGCTTGATCTTACCGGTGGCGTCCAGTTTGGCCGCTACCAGCTTCAGCGCCTGTTGCAGTTTATCATACGGCGCTGCAGCGCTCAGGTTAAGCCCCTCTGCCGTAACCCCCTGCAAATAGCCGAAATAGTTGCCGTGCTCACGGCGTTCCAGCAGTACCGCATCGGCAGGCTGCGTGCGGGAGGCGATATCTTTTTCGTCGATCCAGCGGAAATCCTGCCCGAAAACATCGCGATTACCGATCTTCATCTGCAACCGGCGGATGCCGCTGATCGGGTTTTTCTCCTGCTGGGTGATCTGGCCGAGTACGGCGGAGCCGTCTTTCATCTCGAACCTGACCAGTGCCTGCGGCCAGAAGTAGCCGAGGCCGTTTGTCATAACCACCCCGACCAGCGTAAGCGACATGACCAGTATGATCGCCAGGGCGGACCCGGTTACCAGTACATATGGTTCCCCTGTTTTCCAGAATGTTTTCATTGTCAGTACCGTCCGTATTTCTTACGGAACCGTTGCCGCAACGCCTCGGCAACCGTGTTGATGATAAAGGTAAAAATGAACAGCAGCACCGCCGAGAGAAACAGCACCCGGTAGAGCGAGCTGTTGAAGGGGGCTTCCGGTATTTCGACTGCTATATTGGCCGACAGGGAACGGAGACCGTTAAACAGGCTCCAGCTCATGATCGGTGTGTTGCCGGTCGCCATCAGAACTATCATGGTTTCGCCGATGGCGCGACCGAAGCCGATCATCACCGCCGAAAATACGCCTGGCAGCGCCGAAGGGAGCACCACCCGCCAAGCGGTCTGCCAGCGGCTGGCGCCGAGTGCCAGCGAAGCGGCGGTTAGGTTGCGAGGCACATTGGAGATGGCATCCTCGGCAATGGTGAAGATGATCGGAATCACGGCAAAGCCGAGTGCAATTGAGATGATGATGCTGTTGCGCTGGTCGTAGCGGACTCCCATGGAGCTGTACAGCCACTGTTTGAAGTCGCCGCCGAACAGGTTCGCTTCGGCTACCCCACTCAGTACAAAGGCCAGGTAGATTCCCAGGAGTACCACCGGGATCAGGAAGATAAACTCATGTCCGCGGGTTGCTCTCTGAAGGGGCGAGGCGTTTTTGATCCGTTTCCAGAGAAAGAGCGTAACCAGCAGCATCAGCGGCACGAAAACGATGCTCAGGAATATGGTCAGCACGCTCTTGTCGATTAACGGCGCCAACCATAGCCCGGCTAGGAATCCAATCACCACCGAGGGGATGGCGGCCATAATTTCCACGACCGGCTTGACGCGTCCTTTCAGCTTCGCCGACATGAACTGGCTGGTGTAGAGCGCCGCCAGAAGTGCCAGCGGCACGGCGAACAGCATGGCAAACAGTGTCGCCTTGATGGTGCCGAATACCAGCGGTATGAGGCTCAGCTTTGGTTCGTAATCATCGCTTGCCGACGACGACTGCCAGGAATATTCCGGTTTGTCGTACCCTTCGTACCAGACCTTGCCGAACAGGGTGCCGAACGAAATCTCGGGATGGGGGATGTCCAGTTTCCAGAGTGTAAGCCGGGAACTGTTGTCGAGTGCGCAGAGTGTGTTTCCTTTGGGTGTCAGGGCTGCCAGCGTGATCGGAGCCGCGTTCTTGAGGGTCAGCAGGTTACGCTCCGATGTCATGTGATCAGCATGGATTTCAGAGGCGGCCAGCGAGAAAATTGTTTTGTCCCGGGGCGAGGGGATAATAGCCGCTACCGTGCCGACCGCGGGGCGCAGGGTGTGAATACGTGACAGACGTTTGTCTGCGCTGCTTCCCGGCGTCGTGACGGGGAACCAGGTTGACAGTTCGCCGTTGGTATCGCCGACGACAATCGATACGTCGCCCAGAACGAGGGAAATGGCGGTAATCGCCCGGTGTTTATCAGTTGCCTGGACCGAGTCAAGCAGTCGTGCCTGACCCGGTTCCGATATATCCCAACGCAGCAGGGTTCCGTTGCCGGTGCCGGCGTAGAGGAAATGCCCTTTTGAGTCAACGGCGACGGCGGACAAGTGTCCCGGCAACGGTTCGTTGATTTCGGCAACGGCGCTGCTCCGTGTTTCTGTGCCGAGCAGGTCTTTTTCCACCAGGTGCTGGGTTACCCGCAGACGGTCCCCGGCCAGACGGTCGATCCGCACGGTTCCTTTTTCGACCGTGCGGGCAAAAGATTGCAGAATGCCACTGGAGGCGGCCCATGAAAGGTCGTCTTGCGGTGTAACGTTATGGCTGAGAGTTATGGCGCCATCCGCAGCTTTGGAAGAGGTGAATGCAACCGTGACCGCAGAGATGGCTCCGGTATCCCAGAGCAGGGCATACGACGATTTGCCGATGTATTCTGCGGAAAGGATCCGAACGGCTCCGGTGGGAATAACGGGCGCTTTGATAGTGGCGGAGAGTGAACCGTCGACACATTTCAGAAAATGAAAGGTGCCGCTGTTATCGAGAATGAACGCTCCCAGCCGGTTGTCTTCCGAACCAATTGCCAGGACCGGGCCAGCCATGATGGACGCCGGTACCTTCACGGCG
>CAIYZD010000091.1 GCA_903930585.1 uncultured Geobacteraceae bacterium
ATTCCGCTCTGGATGCTTTCATGGAATTTCCAGACGCAGCGTGGCTGTGTTGGCCGAAGAAAGCACGGGCGCAACCCTGCGAGGGAATGCCTCAGGATTGTGGTTCGTGCAAGTTCAACCCTCGCAGGGGATCGCTGTTCATCCCGGCGCCTGAATCGTGGTCATCCTTGAATCCTTCAAATCATGATTCAGACAATGGCTTTCAGGATTATAGTTGCCAGCATGAAACGTCGGTTATAGCGAGCGTATGCCTGAGCAATTGTTGCCCAGTGCATGTACCTTTCCCCACCGGCTGAGAGTGGCAGGTACTCCATTCCTTTTGGTACGGTCATTCCCATTTGTTTGGTAATGCTTGCCGCCATTTCCTGAAAATGTTCCGCTATCCGCTTCCCCAGGTTGCGAGAGCCTGAATGAACAATCAGACGGTAACTACCATCATTTTCAGACTGACCTATCTCAATGAAATGGTTGCCGCCACCAAGAGTACCAAGCTGCATCAATGGCGGAAGGTGCCTGCCGATCTTTTCGCCCTTGTAAAAGTCATTTTCAGTATGTTCGCAGAGCGAACGAGCTGTTTTCTTCAGGTTATCCGGTGCAGGCACAGTGTCAAAAAATGCAACATTCTCCCGTTGATTCATCCCCAGAGGAATCCGCTCACGGATGAACTGGTCCAGACTCAGGAAGTCGATCTTCTGTATTCTGGTAAGTGGAACGGATGCTACACCACAACCAATATCGACACCGACAATGTTCGGAATAACTGCCTGACGGAATTTGCCGGTAAAGCCGATTACGCAGCCAGCTCCGGCGTGTGCATCAGGCATGATGGAAATAAGGCCATGCAGTGCAGGGTGGTGGGCAATCAATTTCACCTGTTCGGTGGCAATCGGGTCGAGACTGTCAGCGTGTATCTGTACCGGGCATTCGTTTTTTTGTACGTCGAACATGGTCTGCTCCTTCATATGGTGACAATTGCGATGGTCTCCACATTCACAATTCAAGTGGTTTCCAGCCATCGCCGTAGTCTTCCTTATTGAGTTCATCAACATTGAATTTATTCTTGAACGTAATATATTCCGACTTTAGATTTTCGTAAAATCCTTCAAGCTGAATCCGTCTAACCGTCATTTTTAGGCAGATTCCATCTCCAGAATATGCGCTGCATCCTTTGAAGTTGTAAGTATCAACTAGCAGCATCATATCGATAAGGTCGTCGGGCAGTACACCTTTTTCCTGCTTGAGCTGTTCTCGCTCTTCGCGTTCTTTTTTATGATTCTCTTTCTCATAAACAAGTTTCCAATGACTTGGCAGGAATGGAAATGTATGTACCGGATAAATCGCAAGGGTAATATCCGGTTCAACCGGCTCACAATAGTCCGCATCGTTGGATACAATTACTTTTTGTAGCAACGGCAGTATGCAGCACTCCCTATGTTCATTGGCGAGCAGACTGTCACTGGGCCTTGATCCCCAGTATTCGCCATTGCGCTTCAGGATTGAGTCATTGAGGATTGATTCACCTTGCCAGCGGAAATATATTTCGTACTGAACCCAACCGTACTCAAAACCACTGTAATTGATTTCAAGACTCAACTCTTCTGATGTTAATACTGCCATGATTTTCACCTCCCAAACATAAAAAAACCTCGCTACAAAATGATGTCTTGCAATCAGGTTGATAGCGATCCACTTTCAATCGACGTCATCATCAAGTGAGAAATCACACGTATTTGCATCCAAAACGATAAACTCTCGGCATAACGCAGCTCCTGAATCAAAATTGACATCTTATGGTGCAATAATATCGAACTACCTACCCCATGTAGCGTCATATGTGTTATTTATTTTCAAAAACATTTCAGGTAATGTGTTTTTTATTACTGGAGGTTAGTTATGGCGGATCAACTATTTTTCGAGCGCTTTATCTGGTTTGATGCGCAGGTTAGAAAAGGCATGCATCCCAGTGCAGCAAAGCTGGCAGAACAATTTGAGATATCAGGCAAGACGGCGCAGCGCAGTATTGAATATTTTAGAGACCGTCTGAACGCCCCTCTCGAATATGATTCATCCCTGAAGGGCTATTACTACGTTGACAACAGCTTCGAGCTGCCCCTGATGAAATTATCAGAAGGGGAGCTTATGTCCCTTCTCATTTCCAGAAAGTTGTTGAGCGAGGCATCCACCGGCAGATTAGGGGAAGAACTCTCCGCTGTTGCACAGAAACTTGGCGGTCTTCTTTCTGCACATCTCCCCGGCACCGTTGACCCTGAGCAGGCATTCTCTTTCCGCTGGAACCAGTTCTACCCGAGCGACAACCTGAATTTCAAACAGGTTTCAACGGCACTTTTGAACCGCCGCTGTCTGACTATCTGCTATTACTCTCCAAAAAGCTCCGAATGCACAATGCGAACAGTAGAGCCTCATCACATGGTGAACTATATGGGTACATGGCACCTGATTGCATGGTGCCGGTTGCGAAATGGCTGGAGGGATTTTTTATTGTCACGCATTTCAATGGTGAAACTTGAAGATGAACTGTTCACACTGCATTCACAGCAGGAATGGGAGCCACACCTAACAGAAACCTTCGGCATTTTTCAAAACTCAGAATACTTCGACGTGGTTCTCAAGTTCACCCCAGAACGGTCAAAATGGGTGCGAGGGCAGATATGGCATCCTGGACAGAAAGAAGAAAAT
>CAIYZD010000092.1 GCA_903930585.1 uncultured Geobacteraceae bacterium
CCGATCAATTCAAAATCTGAAGGCGATGCCCTGTCCCGATACACAGTTGTCATGGTCGATGACGAACTAAACATACTACAGACATTAAAACGGTGCTTCAGCCGGGAAAAATACCGGATTATCTGCGCCAATTCAGGAGCAGAGGGGTTGAAACTCGTGGCTGATACCGAAAATGTTGCCGTGATAGTTTCGGACCAGCGAATGCCGGGGATGAACGGCAGCGAGTTTTTGACCCGCAGCAGAGAGTTTGCCCCGGACGCAATCAGGATGTTGCTCACCGGTTACTCTGATATTGAAACTACGGTCGACGCCATGAATGAAGGGGGTGTTACTCATTATATCGGCAAACCATGGGAAGAGGCCATGCTGCTGCAGACGGTCCGTGATTGTGTCATGCAGTACCATCTTACAATGGAAAACCGCCGTCAAACAATGGAGTTGAGCCAGGCCATCGAACAGCTTAATGCGGCAAGGGCGAAGGCTGATTCCGCCAATGCCGCCAAGAGCGAATTTCTGGCCAACATGAGTCATGAAATCCGCACTCCGATGAATGGGGTGGTCAGTATGTCCTGTCTTCTTTTAGAAACCGATCTGAGCGCAGAGCAGCGGGATTTTGCCGAGATTGTTTCCAGAAGTGGGGAGAACTTACTGATATTGATAAACGATATCCTCGATTTCAGCAAAATTGAGGCCGGCAAGCTTGATCTGGACCTGGCCTACTTCGATCTCCGCCTTTTACTGGACGATATCGTTCGGTTATTGGTCTATCGAGCTGAAGACGCCGGGATAGCGCTAACCTGCACTATTGATGCAGGAATGCCGAAAATTCTGAAAGGTGATCCTGGCAGAGTCCGGCAGATAATTACCAATCTGGTCGGCAACGCTCTCAAGTTTACGAAGCAGGGTACCGTTGCCGTCAATGCATCACTCGTATCCGAGCAAAACGGTTTGGTGACAATCCGGTTTGCAATCAGTGATACCGGCATCGGCATACCGGAGTCCCGCCTTAGCGCCATCTTTGCCCCTTTCACCCAGGTGGATGCATCTACCACCCGCAAATACGGCGGTACCGGACTGGGACTTACCATCTGCAAACAACTGTCAGAGCTTATGGGTGGCGAAATCGGCGTTACCAGTGAAGAGGAGAAAGGTTCTACCTTCTGGTTCACCGCCCGGCTTGAAAAGCAAAGCGCTGCTGCCTTGAAAGCCGCTCAGGAGGCCACCGCCCATGCACAGTTCGTTGCGCCTCGCGTTGTTGTGAGCCTGGGCGATCTCACCGCGCGTATTCTTTTAGCTGAAGACAACATAATTAATCAAAAAGTCGCTCTCCATCTATTGAAAGCGCTGGGGTACTCCGCAGACGTGGTTACGGATGGTCAACAAGCGGTGGAGGCACTGGCACTGATTAACTATGATCTGGTGCTGATGGATTGCATGATGCCGAACATGAGCGGTTTTGAAGCAACCGGTATAATCCGCTCTCAGAGTTCAGGTGTTATCAATCATAATGTTCCTATCATCGCGATGACTGCCAACGCCATGAAAGAAGATCGTGACAAGTGTCTTGAAGCCGGTATGGACGACTATGTACCAAAACCGGTAAAAAAAGAGGTGCTTGCCGCTGCCCTTGAAAAATGGCTCTCCCCGAGAAGCCTGCTGCGGATAAATACCATCGATCTTGGCACACAGGATCCATGTCAGTTGAAGAGACTTACCGTGTTGTACGTTGAGGATGACGACGAAACCAGAGGTCAGTGCTGCCAGTATTTATCCCGTATTGTTGGTGTATTGATAACCGCAAAAGATGGCGCTGAAGGCTTGGCAGCTTACAACGAGCACCACCCTGATATTATCATAACCGACATCAAGATGCCGGTTATGGATGGCCTGGAAATGATGAAGCACGTCCGGGCCCTGAATGGATCGCTCCCGGTAATTGTCCTGTCGGCTTTTGAAATAACTGATGACCAGAAACAGGATAATAACCTCGGAGCACTGAGGCATGTGTCCAAGCCTGTCACCGGAAAAATACTCGAAACAACTTTACGGGAATGTGCAAACAGCCTGAAATTCACGTGAGGCTGTTGTTGCCTGAGGAGGATAGCGGTTCACCCGGAAGCTGGCGATCATGATGATAGACGACCATATATTTACCATACCCCCCACCTTCGTAGGATGTCTCCTACAGTAACTCACCCGTTTATACTACAAAATAAAAAGTATTATGCTGATTTACATAAAGCGCCCAATGCATATACCATTAAAATGGCGGTATCTCTGCAACGTAAGGAGTTCTTCTTCCATGATCGCGAATACAATTAAGGCCGCGCTGGATCAGAGTATGGTCGGTGTTGCCATAGCCGATGCGCCAAGTGGCAAACTGCACTATGTGAACGATGCAGGCTTGTGTATTCGCGGAGGAAACCGTAAGAATCTCGTCAACGGAGTAGGGATAGAGCAATACGTATCAAGCCTGCAGATGCGGGACTTTGATGGCAGACCGCTGAGTTCCGAAGAAGTGCCGCTGATCAGGGCAATCAGACTCGGAGAAACATGCAGTAAAGAAGTCGTTATCTCCTGCGGTAGTGACGACGATCGCATTGTGATTGCCAATGCATCACCTGTTAAGGATGAAGCAGGTACCGTATTGGCAGGTATCATGTTCTTCACTGACCTGACTGAACGGAGGCAGGCAGAGCGATACAAATCAACCGTCTGACCTGGCGTTCAAATTACGTAACGTGCTGGATGCCAAATAAGTCCTTACTCGTGCAAGGGGTACATATGGCTATAGTAAATGATGAATTGGTTTCTATTTATGTTACGGAATCTCTCGAACACCTTGCGCATATTGAAAGCGACCTCCTCACCATTGAAGAACAGGGTGAAAACGTTGATCCTGATCTGGTCAACGATGTGTTCCGTGCGGCCCACTCCATCAAAGGGGGGGCCGTTTATCTAAAGCTTGACACCGTTAAGGATCTGTCCCACAAGATTGAAAATGTGCTCAGTCTGGTGCGTAAACGCGAACTTGTGCCAACTCCCGAAATCGTCAATGTAATGTTGCTTTCATTCGACAAACTTCGCGAAATGATCAACAATCTTGAGGAAAGTAAAACAGCGGATGTTTCATCACTTGTCGATGCACTGTCTCGCATCATTGAACCTGCGCTGGGCAGTGGGGGAGTAACGGACACATCTCTTGAGGAGGTGGTCCTGATTCCTCTGCCGCAAAGAAACGAGAGCATGGTGGTGGCGCGCTTTGTCATTACCCAGGCTGCTGCGAAGGGGAACTTCGTCTGTCTTGCAGAATTCGTACTATTTCATGATCTACAGCAGTTCTGTCGCTCGCCGCAGGATATAATTCGTTCTATCAACGAATGCGGATCGTTGCTTGGTAGTATGTTGCCTCTGGGGAATGTGGAAAATACAGAGGAGAAGCCGGCCACCTTTTATGCGCTGATTTCAAGCGCCAAGAATCCTTTGGAACTGACAGTTTTCCTCAAGATTGGAATTGAAAAGATAACGGTTGTCGCCGCTCCCGACCTATGTGCTGCTGATACACCTGCCGAGCCATTACCCTCTCCGCTGAACGTCTCTAATACCGTACCTGCTCCCGCTGCCGACTTGACACTGCGCATCAACGTTTCCCTGCTGGATACGCTGATGAACCTGGCCGGCGAGATGGTGCTCGGGAGAAACCAACTGTTGCAGGCCATCGGCCGCGCCGATGCCAACGCCATCAAGGCTGCCGGCTACCGGATAAACACGGTTACCTCCGAACTCCAGGAAGCGATCATGTTGACGCGCATGCAGCCTATCGGCACGATATTCAACCGGTTTACCCGTGTTGTACGCGATATGGCGCGCGACCTGAACAAAGAG
>CAIYZD010000093.1 GCA_903930585.1 uncultured Geobacteraceae bacterium
AGCAATGTGACTATTTGCAAGGATACTTTTTCAGCCATCCCCTGCCGGCAGATAAGGCCGCAGAGTTTATAAGAAACAATCAGGCAATGTTCAGCAGCCAACAGCTCTTTCAATCAGGAGATACGTAATGAACAGCACAGCTAACTCATCCGAACTCAAGCCTTCACACATTGTTGGTATCGGCGCTTCCGCAGGAGGCCTGAGCGCGCTCGAACAGTTCTTCGACAACATACCGCCCAACACGGGCATGGCTTTCGTCGTTATCCAACACCTCTCTCCCGATTTCAAGAGCCTGATGGACGATCTGCTGTCACGTCACACCACTATGCCGATCCATCGGGTCACCAATGGTATCCAACTGAACCCGAACAGCGTCTACCTTATCCCTCCGAAAACACACATGACCATCAGTCAGGAACATCTCTACCTGACCGAAAAACCGATCAGTCCCCATACTGAACTTCCCATAGACATTTTCTTCAACTCGTTGGCGGAAGACGCCGGAGACCGGGCGGTCGGTGTTGTGCTTTCGGGCACAGGATCGGACGGTTCGCGCGGTATTGTCAGCATCAACAAAAATGGCGGCCTGGTGGTCGCTCAATCTCCTGAATCGGCACAGTTTGACGGTATGCCGCGTAATGCCATCGCTGCCGGAGTTTGCGATTTTATCCTTGCTCCTGACCGGATACCACGAATCCTGGTTGAATATGCCATCAGCCCCCTTTCTGTGCGTACCAGGATGAACCACGAACTGGAAGTGTTTGAAGACGAAGGAGAGTATGCCGCTATTTTTGCGTTATTGCGGCGACACTACAACCTTGATTTTTCGAAATACAAAGGTTCTACCGTTGGCCGGCGCATCCGCAGGCGTATGGAGTTTCGCCAGATTCCGGAGATTTCCGATTATGTGGCCATTGTATCCGGCGATCAGGGGGAACTGGAACTGCTCTACAAAGATCTTCTGATAGGTGTAACGGAATTCTTTCGTGACAAACAGGCATTCCAGTTCCTGGAGCAGGAGGTCATTCCCCGACTGTTTGCCAATCTGAATCGTGGCGAGGATCTGCGTGTCTGGTCAGCAGCCTGTGCAACCGGCGAGGAGGCGTATTCCCTTGCAATCCTTGTAGCCGAAAAAGCGGATGAGCTCGGTTTTACGGGCAAGGTCACGGTATTTGCCACCGATGTCCACAAAACATCTCTGGATTTTGCCTCTCAGGGACTCTACGACCGTGCCAAACTGACCAACGTTAGCCCGGAACGTATGGACAGATATTTCAAGAAGGAGGGGAATGATCTGTTCCGTGTTACCTCAGAACTTCGAAAGCTGGTGGTCTTTGCCCCCCACAACCTGCTCAATGATCCCCCTTTCACCAGACTGGATCTGGTCTGCTGCCGTAATTTGCTGATTTATTTTCAAACAGATGTGCAGGAAAAAGTCATTTCCCTGTTTCACTTTGCCCTCAAGACAGACTGCATTCTCTTTCTGGGGAGCAGTGAAGGATTGGGAGCATTTGTCGGGGAGTTTGAGGTAATTGCAAATCAGCATAAACTGTTTCGCAAAATCAGGGACTTGAAGCTTGCGCTCAATCTCGACGCAAACCGTATGGATCGTACACCGAAGATGCCGGTAGCCGTATTCCAGCCGGCCAGCAGTCGTATGGTCACTATTGAACGCCAGATGCTGGCCGACTATGACACTCTGTTGCGGAGGCACATGCCGCCGGGGGTCCTGATCGATGAAAATCGTCAGATAGTCCACTACTTCGGAAATGTTGCCGAATATTTAAAAATGCCGGAGGGGAGGGCGGAGAACAATATTCTTGCTCTGGCTGAGGACAATCTTCATATCGCCCTTAGTACTTCGCTGCAACGTGCCGACTCTACCAGGCAGTTTATCGTTACCCGCAATGTCCGGATCAGGCGGGGCAATAGTGAGTTTCTTATCGACCTGAACGTGTCACCGCTGCCGGACGAAAAAAGCCATACAACCCATTATCATGTCTATTTTGAACGGGTGAGATCGACGGAGCATCCGCTCCCGGTGGAACCGTCTGAAGATACAGATGTAAACAGCTTTGATGCTGAAAACCATTTTCGCCAGCATGTGGCCGATCTGGAGATGGAGCTGCAATCGACCCGTGAGAACCTCCAGACGACAGTCGAAGAGTTGCAGACCAGTAACGAGGAGCTGCAGGCTACCAACGAGGAACTGTTGGCCTCCAACGAAGAACTCCAGAGTACCAATGAAGAGCTGCATTCGGTGAACGAGGAACTCTACTCGGTAAACTCTGAATTCGAACGGAAGAATGTCGAGCTGAAACAGCTCAACAACGACCACGAGAATCTTCTGGCCAGTACCGACATCGGCACGGTCTTTCTCGACCGGCAACTCCGAATCCGCAAATATAACCCTGCCATTGCCTCTTTTTTTAAACTGTTGCCACAGGATATCGGGCGACCCATTGACCACATTGCGTACCACCTCTCCCAGCAAGAAGAGATGCTGGCAGATATTCATCGCGTTCTTGCGAATGGCGACCCGGTTGAGCAGGAAGAACAAAATCGGGACAACTCCTGGTTGCTCAAAAGAATTATGCCGTTCAGAACCGAGACCGGTCAGGTAGAGGGCGTTGTTATAACCTTCACTGACATTACCACTATCAAGGAAGCAGAATTAAAAGTGCTTCGGCTGAACGAAGATTTGGAACAGAAGGTCGAAGAGCGTACCATCGAATTGAGAAAGGAGATTCAGGAGAGGCTTCAGGCAGAAGAGGCTCTCAGGGGACAGGAACAGTTTATACGTTCGACTATTGATGGACTGAGTGCAAATATCTGCGTAGTCGATGCTCAGGGGATAATTGTCATAACCAATCAAGCCTGGGATGTCTTTGCGGCGGAAAACAATGCTGCTGAGGGTACATTCGGTAAGGGCGTTGACTACCTGGAAGCCTGTAAAATCGTATCGGACGAAGACCAGGTGGATATTAATGAATTCAATGCCGGAATCAGGGCGGTTCTGCGCGGCGACGTACCTGAGTTTGTCAAAGAATATCCTTGTCACTCCCCTCATGAAGAGCGCTGGTTCATTTGCAAGGCCAATGCGTTTAGTGTGTTGGAAGCCAATTATGCCGTAATATCACATGAGAACATCACTGATCGTAAAAAGGTTGAAACCGAGCGGATAAGAAATCAGGATCGCCTGGAAAGTCTGGTCAGGGTTGCCCAGCATGTATCTAATAATGATCGCGAGTTTCTTGAATTTGCTTTGGAAGAGGCAATTGAATTGACTCGAAGCAAGTTCGGCTACATCTATTATTACAACGAAGAGGCCCGTGAATTTGTGCTTAACAGCTGGTCAAAAGATGTCATGAAGGAGTGCAGTGTAGTTGATCCCGAGACCTGTTACGGTCTTGATAAAACCGGTATCTGGGGTGAGGTTGTGCGACAAAGATCCGCTGTGATTCTGAATAACTTTCAGGCTCATCATCCACTCAAAAAAGGGTATCCGGAGGGTCACGCGCCTTTACACAGATTCCTCTCCATCCCGGTTTTTGACAACGATAAAATTGTTGCCGTAGTCGCTGTTGCCAACAAGGAAAAAGAGTACAGCCAGACCGATATACTCCAGCTTACTCTGCTCATGGATTCGGTATGGCGCATAATAATGAGAAATAGGAGCGAAGAAGAAAAGAGTGTACTTGAGAAACAATTTCAGCAGACCCAGAAACTTGAGAGCCTGGGGGTGCTTGCAGGTGGTATAGCCCACGATTTCAACAATAT
>CAIYZD010000094.1 GCA_903930585.1 uncultured Geobacteraceae bacterium
GGTCTTGTCACGCAGGGAGGGCGTCTGCGCGTCAACGATCTGGTGGGGTTAGAATAAATGGCTGCTCATGGTATCTGCCGAAAAGGAGCGGCATGATAAATAAACGGAAAGGAGGTGAATGAGTCAACTGAAACGAATTCAATCAGTTGGAAGCGCAGGATGATTGGTAAAAAAACTTAAAATTGGAGGCACTAATGTTCAAAAAACTCTGTAAGTCGATTACTCCCTTGATGCTGCTCGCTGCTGTACCCGCTCTGGCCGATGAACCGGTAATGAGCAAGTTCAAGCTCACCCTCGGCGGATATGTCAAACTGGACTACGCCCACAATTCGAATGCGTCCGGCCCGACAACAAATACTGCGGGTGCTGCAGCACCCTCAACTCCGAGTGCAACCGCAGTTAACAACAGAGATGAGTCGATTTTTACCGCCAAGCAGTCCCGCTTCTGGATGAAAGTGGCCGGTCCCGAATTGATGGGCGCCAAAACCAACGCGATGATCGAAGCAGACTTCTATGGATCAAACGCATTATCAAACGAATTCGGCAATATGCGCATGCGTCATGCCTACGGCACACTTGACTGGGATACCACCCAGGTGCTGTTCGGTCAGACCTGGGATACCTTCGGTCCGGCCGCTGCCGACACCATCGATTTCCGTCAGGGCGGCGATTCCGGCACCCCCAACAACCCACGGGTACCGCAGCTCCGTTTGACCCAGAAGCTTAATCTGAACAGCGACAATGCTCTGAAGTTTGTGGTGGCTCTGCAGAATCCGGTTCAGGATAACGCCTCGGGTTCTGTTACATATGGTTCTGGCTCAAACGCTTATCCGCTTGTCACTGGCGCCGCCGGTGTTACAGGTAAGCCTTACGGCAGCGTACCCAACGTGGCTGGTCAGATCATGTTTACCAGCAAGGCTCTGGGCGTTTCCCCCGGTTTCATGGGTCTCGGCATGAATCCTCTGCAGGTAGGTATATTCGGCATGTATGGCAACGAAAAGGTTATCGGCTACAAATCGGTTGATACATATGGCTATGGCGTCTACGGTTTCGTACCGGTACTCAAATCCCAGGACGGCAAGGGGCGTGCCATGACGCTGTCTCTGGAAACCCAGGCCGCCATGGTGGGGGATCTGAATGTCCTGAACGGCACTTCCATTGCGTTCGTCGGCAAAGCTGCCGACCCGATCATCAATCCTGCCAAGGGGTTCGACCTGTATGCCCAGCTTAAATTTTATCCGACCCAGGAACTGGGAGTAACCGCCGGCTACACGCGCCGCGGTATCATCAATTACGATGACTACAAGACGGCGACCGCTGTTGGAGGCATTTCTGCTGCCGCTTCCGGCACGTTCCAGGTTTATAATGAAATAACCTACCTCAACCTCACCTATGATCTGAATGCAGCGGTGCGGCTGGCAACCGAGTACGAGCACCATGTCACACAGTATGCCGCTAAACCGGTCGGCGCTGCTTCCGATATGGGGCAGAACAACGTCTTCCGTCTGGCAGCATATTACTTCTTCTAATAACGCTGAACTGCAGATGTTCTGACAGCTGTAATGAGGGCACTTCTCTGAACTTCTTCGGGAAGTGCCTTTTTTTCAATGGTTTGATCTTTGCCCAGGGAGGCAATCGGAAGCTTGTTGGAAAGAATCCGGCCAACATGAAGGTTTTTGATGGAAAGTAATTCGGACAGGAGATGAAAAATTTACTTCAGAATTAATTGATAGATACCGCCATTGTCTGAACGTAAACCGCACATTCCCCTTCTTGTCGATCATGTTATAAATTAATACAACAATTCTGTTCGCCATGCGCGTCACCGGAACTACTGCTTCGGCTGGTGCGCTGTCCGGATATCATACATAGTAATGACTGTTTAAAGGGTCAATATCACCATTTGGTAAA
>CAIYZD010000095.1 GCA_903930585.1 uncultured Geobacteraceae bacterium
AATGGTCAAACTTTGTAGAATGGCCTGATCCACAGCACAACAAGTAAACTCTCAACCAGCGTAAACTATAGGTGTCAGGTCTTCAATATTCACAAAATCTGAATTCTTTGATACGATATGAACATCTTATCTTTCAAAGGAGATAATCATGGGACGACCATTAAGAATTGAATATCCGTATGCATTCTATCATGTCACGTCGAGAGGGAACGAGCAGAAGGATGTATTCAAAAGCCAAAAAGACCGGGAAAAGTTTCTGTCATATCTTGAATCAGCAACGGAACGTTACAGTGCAGTCATCCACGCATACTGCCTGCTCAGCAACCACTATCACATTCTACTGGAAACACCGGCAGGAAACTTGTCGCAAATAATGCGGCATATAAATGGAGCTTATACGATCTATTTCAACATCAAAAGAAAACGTGCTGGGCACCTGTTTCAAGGGCGGTTCAAAGCAATCCTTGTTGAAGCGGATGAATATGCAACGGAACTTTCCCGTTACATCCACTTGAATCCGGTCAGGGCTGGGATTGTTGCCAGACCAGAGGAATACCTATGGTCCAGTTATCGGAATTATATCGGTCAAGCAAAAACTCCTGAATGGCTGAAGACAGATTTCATCTTGGGATATTTCGGCAAAAGTGATGCAGGGGCCAAAAAGAAATACCGGGCATTTGTAGAGGACATCATAGGAAACGAATATGAAAGTCCACTACAAGGCACTGTAGGATCATCAATACTGGGTAGCGCCGCATTTGTCGAAGAAATCACGACAACTCATGTTGATACGAAGGAAGCGGACAAAAACATACCCGCGTTGCGGCAACTAACATCTCGTCCATCACCGGAAGATATTGTCAAGAAGGTAAAAACCATTTTTGTAGAAAATGAAAAACTGGCACGACAAGCGAGCATTCATATCTGCCACAAATACAGTGGTGTGAAGTTGCGTGAAATAGGTAACCTGTTTGATGTAGGGGAGACAGCTATTGTTGAAGCCAGTCGCCGGTTTGTATTGAAGATGGGAGAGGACAAAAAATTGAAGGGGATGGTGGAACGAGTGAAAGTGGGGCTGAAATTATGAATAATGAAGATGCGACACCTTTATGGCGCATGAATAATGAAGACGCGACACCTTTATGGCGCTCTTACTTGTTACAATTTCATCCGTCCGCACGAAAGCTTAAGCCGAGGCATGGATAGAATATTTCGTCCCAAGACTCCGGCTATGGCTGCAGGTGTAGCGGATCACCGTTGGACCTTTTCTGAGTTGTTGGCTTATCCAGTACTATGTCAATGATATTGGGACATTACCGCTTTTCCTGCCGGTGTGTTAAATATTTACCTCTTCCGCAACTTCCCGACTCACCCCGGTCACCTGTATGATTATCTCAATCGCAACGCCGAGCTTTTTCATCTTGCGGACATTTTCCAGGCGCTCTTCAGTTCTACCTTTTTCAATACCCTTCTCAAACTCTTCCTCTAATTTATACCTATCCGAAGTCTCTTCCATGCGCCAGTATTCGTATATGTCAAGTTCGTCCTTGGTCCATGAAAAGAGCGCGGCCTGGGTGTAAGCGTTGTTAAGATCGGGGATCGATTCGGCGCTTTTCGGGATCATAGTCAAGTTGCCTGCGTTTTTGATGAAGTAGACCCATTTTTCTATTATGCCGTCCAGCTCTTCCTCGGTTTTAGTGAATTTGGGAAGTTCCAGAAAGTTGAATTCAAGGTCTTTCAGTTCCTGTTTCTGCGTGGACTGATTAAGTATCAGGTGGCGCGTCAGGTAGCCGTCTCCATCGAAACAGCTGAAATCAAGTATGCCGATAAAGATGACCTGCCCAAGCTAGGGATAATCTTCCCCTTTGTCTATCTGGCTGGTGTACGCTTTGGCGGTGTAATACTGGGCGCGTTTCTGAAAGGAGTATTTCTTTTCAACCTGCATTTCAACGATGAACGATACACCACGGTTGTCAACTGCCTTGATGTCAAGGATGGTCTCTTTAAGGATGGCGATCTCGGGCGGCTGCCAAGGGTTCTTGAGGGTGACATCCTTGATGCGCTTTTCATCGTGCAGATCAAGCACGGCATTTAAAAAGCCGATCAGTATGTCCTTGTGCCGGTCACTGCCGAATACTTTTTTGAAAGCTATATCGGTGGTGACATCAACGAATTGCATGAGGTAATCCTTTGTCCTTTATTATTTCAATGTTTTACAAAACGATTACTTGTCCTTACGTGGTACCACAACGATGCCGGAATCGGTGACGGTGTAGCCGTTACGCAGATCCGCCTCCATGTCATA
>CAIYZD010000096.1 GCA_903930585.1 uncultured Geobacteraceae bacterium
CAGGGTGAAATCTGGGATCGCCGGAAAAATGGAGAGGAATACCCGAAATGGCTTACCATATCTGCAGTATTAAATAATGACGGGACTACAACGAACTATATCGGCACGCATTACGATATTACTGAACGGAAGCAGGCTGAACAGAAGATCAATCAGTTGGCCTATTTCGATCAGTTAACCGGTCTGCCTAATCGGACGCTGTTATTGGATCGTCTGAAACAGACCATGGCTGCAAGCACCAGAAACAGCCATTATGGTGCATTGTTATTTATAGACCTGGATAACTTCAAGGCACTTAACGATACTCATGGACACGATATGGGTGATATCCTGCTGCAACTGGTTGCCAAACGCCTTACAACATGCGTGCGTGCTGAAGATACTGTCGCCCGACTGGGGGGAGATGAGTTTGTGGTCATGATGGTGGGGTTAAATGCTGATGAGAAGACGGCAGCTACCCAGACTGAGACTCTTGGCGGAAAAATTCTTGACGCCCTCAATCAGCCCTATCAGCTTAGGGACATAAGTCACCACAGTACACCGAGTATTGGTGTAAACCTGTTCAGAGGTAATCAAGTAGAAATAGAGGCGTTAATTAAACAGGCCGATATTGCCATGTATAAATCAAAGGACGCAGGACGTAATACAATCCGTTTCTTTGACCCGGAAATGGAAACGGTTGTAATGGAACGATCTGCGCTCGAAAAAGATCTGCGCGAGGCAATTCAGAAGAAACAGTTTGTACTCCAGTATCAACCTCAAATTGCAGGTGGGCAACTGGTAGGCTCTGAAGCTTTGGTACGGTGGCAACATCCCCTCCGCGGCATGGTTTCTCCTGCCAGTTTTATTCCTCTGACGGAAGAAACCCGTCTGATACTTCCCTTGGGCCAGTGGGTATTAGAAACCGCCTGTGAACAGTTAGCCGTATGGGTAACTATGCCAGAGATGTCTCATCTTACTGTTGCGGTTAATGTAAGCGCCCATCAATTTCATGATTCTGGCTTTGTGGATCATGTACTGTCGGTGCTTAAAAGAACTGGTGCCAGACCCCATAAATTGAAATTGGAATTGACGGAAAGCCTGTTGGTAACAAAAGTTGACGAAGTCATTGAGAAAATGTTTGCTTTAAAGGCTAAGGGAGTTGGCTTTTCTTTGGATGATTTTGGAACCGGATACTCTTCACTATCTTACCTTAAGCGTCTACCGCTGGATCAGTTGAAAATTGATCAATCATTTGTGCGTGACGTACTAACTGATCCCAACGATGCTGCCATTGCCAAAACTGTCATTGCTCTCGGTCAGAGCTTGGGATTTGGCGTTATAGCCGAGGGTGTTGAAACTGCCGAACAACGGGACTTTCTTACACTTTCAGGGTGCCATGCCTTTCAGGGTTATTACTTCAGTCGACCACTTCCAATTGAAAGCTTTGTTGCATATGCAAAAAAATGTGATTTTGCCAATATGGAGGATAAGTAAACTTCCTGATTGTAGTCGTTCTCAAGGAGACTCAAAACAATTACTAACTATAAACAAATGTTGCGCCGTCTTATGCTAACCGCATGTGAGCGTTAGTTATTGCCAACTGTGGAGGGCACACCAAAAGCCCTGATATGCTTTTCTATTATATAATAGTAGGTTACAGACCAAACTTGACTCTTCGCGGTTTTAGTTAGATTTACCCATACTACGTTCTTGAGGCCACCCATCAGCAATACCTACGTCCGGCCACGCTGGTTGACGCGAACGACCGGATCAGCAATTTTATCGCCAGCCTGCCAATATTCCCGTACTATTCCATCGACATGGATGTTCTCTATGGCAGTGTTGACGGGCAAAAGTTTTCCGCTGCCACTCCAACGCTAAAGGCTCGTCATTCGCGCAAGTATTTCGGTAAGGATCGCGGGGTTGTTGCCTACACACTGCTGGCCAACCATGTGGCTTTACAAACCGAGCTGCTGGGGGCAAACCAGCATGAGAGCTACTGGGTGTTCGACATCTGTTACAATAACACGTCCGAGATCGTACCAACCATGATCACCGGCGATATGCACTGCATCAATATGGCCAACTTTGCCATCCTGTATTGGTTTGGAATGAACCTTGCGCCGCGTTTCACCAATTTGCAGGCACAGTTGAAGCACCTCTACTGTGGCCCCGGCCAGGGAAGGTACTCCGATTTCCTGATTCAGCCTGTGGGTCAAATTGACCGCAGTCTGATTGTCTCAGAGAAAGCCAACATGGATCACATCGCCGCCACTTTGGGACTCAAGGAGATGAGTCAAAGTGTCCTGATGCGCAAGATTTGCACCCTGTCCGGACATCACCGCACGCGTAAAGCCATATTTGAGTTTGATAAGCTGATCCGCAGCATCTACACACTTCGCTATTTGAGAAACCCTCAATTGCAGCGTGATGTCCATCGTTCGGAAAACCGTATCGAGTCCTATCACCAGTTGCGCTCCACCATCGCCCAGGTGAATGGAAAAAAGGAACTGACAGGACGTACCGACCTGGATGTGGCTATCAGCAACCAGTGTGGCCGCTTGATTGCAAATATTGTGATAGCCTACAACTCCATGTTACTATCGGGTTTACTTGAGCGGTGCCTTGCAACCGGTAACGAAAAGGCTATGGACTTGCTGCGGAGAATCTCACCAGCGGCGTGGCAGCATCTGCACCTCCTGGGGCACTACGATTTCCGCAATAAGCGACACCTGATTGACTTGGAATCCATTTTATCTGGAGTGATTTTGGGTAGTTAAAGATTTCGCGGTTTCGGGCTTACAACCCCGAATAAAAGCCATGTCAAAGACGCCTGCACCATCAACGCCTTACGAGCGCCTGCGCTGGCAGCAGGCAAATTGTACCGAGAACATTACCGGCCACGCTGTGGTCCTCGCTTCAGATGTCACTGAACGGGCGGCATACATGACTGGAATAGGCACTGAGCTGACGAACGACGAAGCTTTGGCGGCAATACTGTCAAAGCCGGAGGCGTCAGAGTTGATGTGCCGTTTCTACGAGTCTGAAGACCTTCTCGCCAAAGATATGTTTAAAATAGCCTTCCTTGTGCCGGTGTCGAAAGAAATGCCGTTGAGTTATTGCACTTCTTCGGGTTA
>CAIYZD010000097.1 GCA_903930585.1 uncultured Geobacteraceae bacterium
CTTTACTACCGCAATTTCCAAGTCAACGAGGAAATCACAAAGCTGCCTCTCCCAGAATGCAGCAACCTCAATACCTCTGATGGGGTTAAACCATAGACGCACCGCAGGGGTAATACCTGTAAGACATAGATCAATGCGGTTTTTGTGGTATCGTACCACACCGGGGGTAAACGCGAACCGGCTTCGATTTGCTTTCAACCAATTCAGGAACAGATGATTCTTCTTCTTGCAACGCCTCGACATTAACCGCCCACAGTTCCAGATTTTGTTGAATCTGGATTCCTTATTGGTTTTATTTCAAGCTTGGAATACCCTGCTCTTTCTTTTAGCACACTTGAATATATATCCGGAAAATCTTTGTTTAGAAGTGTTCCGTCTACAGTCATGCTGGCTGCAACAGATGAGACCCGCAAGTCATAGTTGTCACTTCTACCTGAGAACTTTGGACCGGTAAAATCAAGGAGTTCTTGGCGAATGCTCTTCATCTCTTTTTCAGCATGACTTTTGGTAGTGTTAAGTTCCACATATTTGCCAGCCAACATTTCTATTTCCGGTGGTAGTATTACCTTTGGAATGCGCATCATCTCTGGACAATCAGATCTGAACTGGCAATAACCACAAAGGTGCGATAGTGACGCTCGTGCTTCATCCTCACCGTTCAAGACATCCAACAGGTGCAACCCCTTGCAGTACAGATAATTAAAGGTAGCGGCATCATGCTTGTATCCGTTGAACTGCTGAATTTGCCCAGCATTGAGATCGATTGCCAATATGCTGCCACCAAGCTTGCCTTCAGGATATTGCATCCTCAAAAGGCCTAGTTGATATGATAACTGATCTTCCCATTGCGGATAAGGTGCATCCGGTATACCGGACACGCTTTTGACTTCAATGGCATGAAGTTCAGGATTACCTTCAAAATCCGCATAAAACAGAAAATCGACATGAGCCTTCATCGGTAATGTAGGATGGGTCAGCTCAACTTGAGTGTCATACAGATGTTGGACGCCGCCAGATTTGAATATTTTATCAATCAGCAATTCTGCGATGTGGCCTCTTGAGTATTTGAGTTGCGTACTGACGCTGGGCTGCTTGGGATATACTCTTTGGAGATAAGCTTTTCTAATGCAACTTGCAACATCACTTGAACCAATATATTCAGATCGTTTGCCCAGAGTAGCTGTTTGATTAATGTTGAGCTTCACTACAGCTGATTCGAAAAATGGTAATAGATTCATTTTGGGTTCCTTTCAATTATGCGGCCTCTCGCATTGCCAAGCTGTCTGCATAGCGGGTTCCCGTGATAGCGAGTACCCTACTGACCGTGTTGGCGCACTCAAGACACAGTACGGTTTCAACCTTGTCGTAGTCCCTGGACGTATAGCCATCTTTTGCCGTGCCGTGCGAAAGTGTAATAACGGAATCATCCTGTGGAATATCCTTACGGCACTGATCGCACACAACAACACTCCGCCCAAATCCATCAGTGTATCTGGTCATTCTGATATCTCCTTTAAAATGGTTGCTTTTCGAACTGGAATGTCCATGCCTTGATCTGAGAATTCCACTTAAAACCTGATGACTTAAGTAAATCTTTATGTGGGTATGAATTGGCAGTGATATATCCATACTCACCCTCTTCACTGACGCTGTATGGGATCTCCTTGACCTCCAGCAGGTCGATGAGATCTTGTA
>CAIYZD010000098.1 GCA_903930585.1 uncultured Geobacteraceae bacterium
AGTGCACGGACTGTCAACCATACTACAACAACTGCGTGCAGAAGTGGTTCAATTACACAACAGGCAAGGCGAAGAGCTTTTTCAGAAAGGCCGTAGCGGCGAGGCGCTTTTACTGTTTCAAAAGGCGTTAGCGCTTTCTCCAGACTCAGCCATCACCCATAATAATCTGGGAATGCTTTATCATTATGCCGGTCATCTGCAGGAATCGATCCAGCATTTGCAGGCAGCACTCACTGTTGAGCCGTACGCAAAGACCGCCGTTCTCCATCTCTCTGAAATCTTGAAAAAAACGGGGCGATTTGAGTATGCAAACTATCTGTATTCGCTCTATCTTCAGATTTACTCTGAAGATGAGGTAATAAAAACCTTACTTATGGCCGAAATGGCTGGAGCAGTACAATCTAAAGAAGCCCTGGTGCAATCAGTTGCGCCTCTCTTTACAGTTATAGTACCCACGTACAATCAGAGCCGATACCTTCCAGCAGCTCTCGACAGCCTTTTGGCCCAATCATACCCCGGTTGGGAGGTGGTGGTCGTCAATGACGGATCAACCGATGATACTACCCAGGTGCTTGAAGCATATGCCGCACGAGATCGTCGCATCCGGATTTTTCACCAGACAAACGGAGGAGTTGCCTCTGCGTTGAATACCGGATTACGCCATTCTCGTGGAGAATGGATCTGTTGGCTGTCATCCGATGATCTTTTTGAACCTGATAAGCTCGCAATACATATGGAAGAGATTTGCCGACATCCTGATATCAGATTCTTTTATAGCCATTTCTATCATCTGGATGATGTGACCGGCATTAAAAGCAGTCCTGATTTATGGTCGCCGGTACCGGAACGCACTCTTCAGGTTTCACGCCTCCTGTTCGGATCATATATTCATAGCAACAGCATAGCTTTCCATCGGGACATCCTGAAAGATGTCGGTTATTTCAATGAATCGTTGCGTGCCGGCCAGGATTACGATATGTGGCTGAGAATCAGCGCCAGGTATCCATCACAATTTATTGACCATAGAACCTGCGTGACTCGCTGGCATCCGGAGCAGACAACCAACGAATTCCCAGAAGCAGGTTCTTACGATTCTGCGCATGCTGCCATTGACTTCATAAATGCAAACCCCTTTGCGGCCATATTCCCGTTGCTGAACCTGAATGATCCTAGCCAGGCGCTTTCGGCAATCAAGGAAGCATTGACGATTTCCATAAGCCCGGCTGCCATAATGCACAGATGTTACTCAACATCGGCATTGTTGGACAGGTTGCATGAGTGGCTGAGCGGACTGTATCCGACTTCGCTTAGAGAGACCATCACCAATGCAATCAGCCATGTCTGCCGGTATTATTCTGACCAGGAAGCTGTCCCGGTAACGATACGCGAAAGATTGGCCCAAATATGCAACCCTTCCGTTTTTATATATAGGCCCCATAATTTCTTTGCTGAAGCTGCAAACTATGCTGATTCACTGGGGCGGAATGGCACAGAAAGTCATGCAGCTTCTCTCAAGAAGTACCTTGAACAGAGAGGAGTAGAAACAAATAATGTTAAAGATTTAACATCAAACAAAGAAATTAAGGTGCTTTTTTATTATGCCGGATTACACAACTCAGATCATCCCTGGGCGGGATCCAGTGCAGTAACCATGAGATTTGCCCGAAAACTGAGTGAAATGTTCCCCTTCCTGATTCATGTCACCGGTGATCAGGTTACCCGGACCGAGCCTTTTGGGAAGTGTACCATAATTACACTCCCGGCAAATGATGAGAGAGCCCATTTTATTGCGGCGTACGATATTGTTGTCTTTGTAACCCATATACGGGCTTTTTTCAATATACCAAAACCCGCACATCAGACGTGGCTGCTGCATCAACACTGTTG
>CAIYZD010000099.1 GCA_903930585.1 uncultured Geobacteraceae bacterium
ATGATATTCGGGAGCTATTTCGTGAGAAGTTACAAATACGCTGCGGATATCCTCCGGAATTTCGGCAATGTTCTGGATGGTACCATGCTCGGCAATCCTCTTCATGAGTGTTTCGGAGTAGAAACCTCGCTCTTTGGCAATTTTCTCAAAAATCGGGTTGACCTCTACCAGAACATTTTTGTCCATAACAGTGCGGATGTAGGAAACGGCAAAGAGCGGTTCCACCCCGGAAGATGCATTGGCGATAATTGAGATGGTTCCCGTTGGAGCGATGGTTGTGACGGTGGCGTTTCTTTGCGGAGCAGCCCCTTTTTTATCAAATATCGATCCGGTGAAATTGGGGAATGAACCACGTTTTTTTCCCAGTTCCTGGGACGCCAGATGCCCTTCGTCATTTATGAATTTCATGACTTTTTTGCCAAGTTTGACCGCTTCGTCGGAACAGTAGGAAATCCCCAGCAGAATCAGCATGTCGGCCCACCCCATGACACCAAGTCCGATCTTACGGTTGGCATGGGTCATGTCATGGATCTGCTGTAGCGGGTAGTTGTTCGCTTCAATGACGTTATCAAGGAAGTGAACCGCGTTGTGAACGGTTTCCCGCAGTTTTTTCCAGTCTACCGTGCCATCTTTGATAATGGTGCCAAGATTGATCGAACCAAGGTTGCAGGATTCATACGGTAAGAGCGGCTGTTCGCCACATGGGTTGGTGGATTCGATCTCACCAATCAGAGGAGTCGGATTGTCGCGATTCAGACGATCAAGGAAAATGATGCCCGGTTCGCCGTTTTCCCAGGCCTGCTTGACGATGCGCTGGAATACCTTGCGTGCGTTGAGGGTGCCACAGATCTTTTTATCCCTGGGATTGACAAGATTGTATTCTTCATCCCTCTCGACAGCCTGCATGAACTTCTCGGTAAGGCCGACTGAAATGTTGAAATTGTTGAGCTGCTTCTGATCCGCCTTGCACATGATAAAATCCATCACGCTGGGGTGATCGATCCGCAAAATGGCCATGTTTGCACCGCGTCTGGTGCCCCCCTGTTTTATCGTTTCAGTGGCTACGTCAAATACGCGCATGAATGAGAGCGGGCCACTCGATATGCCGGTCGTGGTGCTGACAACATCGTTGGCCGGTCGCAACCGTGAAAATGAAAAACCGGTGCCCCCTCCTGATTTGTGAATCAGCGCGGTATATTTGACGGCATCGAATATCTCTTCCATGGAGTCGCCTACCGGCAGGACGAAGCAGGCCGAAAGCTGTCCAAGTGGCCGACCGGCATTCATCAGGGTAGGTGAGTTGGGCAGGAATTCAAAGTTTGTCATCATGCGATAAAAAGTGTCCGACAGACCCGTGACGTCAGCTTTTTTGTCAAATGCTTTATCAGCTGCCGCGATCGTGTCCGCCACCCGTCTGAACATATCGGCAGGTGTCTCAAGAACCTTGCCTGTTTCATCACGGCGCAGATAGCGCTTTTCCAATACGGTGGAAGCATTTTTTGTCAGGCCGGGAATGGTGTCGGGCGTAGAACCTTTTTTCATATCTGATCTCCTCGTTTTATTTGTCATAAAACACTATATTTTGTGGAAGGAGCTGAAATAAACCACAACATGTATGTGGTGTCAATAGATAAATTTACAGTTTGACTGAATCATGGTAATGGTTCAGTAACTGAAATGAGGAGTTACCGGGTGAAAACTCTTATTATCGCCTGTATTTTTTTCTGCATGACAACAATTTCGTTCGCTGCCGAGCAGGCTTCGATCATCTATGACAGGGCAGTTCTGTCCGAAGATGTTACCTGGCGAGGTTCCATTCTTGTCAAGGGTTTTGTCGTTGTTGCTCCTCAAGCAACGTTACGCATCGACCCGGGAACGGTAGTACGCTTTGCCGCCATTCCCGGCCAGCAGCTGTCAAATCTTGTTGTGCAAGGTCGTCTGCATGCCGTGGGGAGCCAGGACCGGCCTGTTGTACTGAAATCAGACCGATCCGGGCCGGCTCGTGGGGCCTGGGGGGGGGTAGTCATGCTTTCGACGGAGAAACGCAATCTGATGGAGCGTTGCCGTATTGAGAATGCAGAAACCGGAATTGATGTCCGGTTTTCCGCTATTACGTTGAAGGCGGTTTCGATTGTGGGGGCGCGGATTGCTCTGCTGTCTCATGACGGGGTTGTGCAGATGACCGGTGGAACGATTTCTGATTCAGAAACCGGTATTGAGGCCTACGACAGCGAATTTGACGGCAGGGATTTGACGGTTTCCTCGTGTCTGCGTGGCTGTGTGTTGAATAAATCCGCCGTTGTGTTTGCGGCGTCGAGAATTATGAATAATCAGCAGGCAGGAATTGAAGCTGATGAATGCCGGATCAAGATTACCAGCGGCGAGTTTTCCGGAAATATGGTTGGAGCATGGATCAAAGGCGGAGATGGACAGATTGCCATGACCCGTTTTCAACGAAACGATCGGACGGCTTTGCATCTTATCGGTTCACGTATCAAAGTTCAACGCTGCCTGTTTGCCGATAACAGTCATGATGCGCTCCGAATTGAAGGTGACCGGGCGCTTGTCATGAATAATGCGTTTAGTGCCAACGGCGGATTTAACCTGTTCAACGCAGGTTCGGAGGCTGTCGTCGCCCGGCAAAATTGGTGGGGGACCACCGATCCGGCGCAGATCGGGCAAAAAATTCATGATGTCGATTCGGATAAAAAGAACAGTGCTGTTCAGATCTTTCCCTGGCTGAATGAAAAACCTCCATTGATGCCGTAAGGACATTCACGTGTATCTTGATAATGCTGCTACCTCCTTTCCCAAGCCAGAAATTGTTTATGAAGCTGTTCTTCATGCAATGCGTGACGTTGGCGCTTCTCCCGGCCGGGGTGGCTATCGCCAATCCCTGGAAGCCGGACGTATTCTTTTTCAGACGCGCGAGACAGCCGCTCAATTTTTTTCGGTTTCTGATTCGTCGCGTATCATATTTACCCAGAATGCCACTGGAGCGCTCAACCTGGCTTTGCATGGCACTCTGAACGCCGGTGATCATGTCATAACGACATCCATGGAGCATAATTCGCTGCTCAGACCACTGTACACTCTGCGAAACAAAGGGGTTGAAGTAACAATCGTTCCTGCCGGTCATGATGGAGTGGTCTCAGTCGAGGAAATTCGCTTGGCGATGCGGGCAAACACACGCATGATCGCCATCGGTCACGTATCCAATGTTTGTGGAGCCGTTCAGCCGATACGGCAGGTGGGCGAGCTCTGCCGCGATTCCGGAGCGTTGTTTCTTGTTGATGCGGCGCAATCGGCCGGATATCTGCCGATTGACGTTGAGAGCGCTGCTATTGATCTGCTTGCGGTTCCGGGCCATAAGGGTTTGCTTGGGCCGGGAGGAACCGGGTTCCTGTATGTGGCGCCTCACGTTCAGCTTAAACCGGTTATTCAGGGTGGCACCGGCAGTCATTCAACTGCCGAGGAGCAGCCGCTCGTTGTGCCGGATGGTTTTGAAGCCGGTACTCATAATATGCCCGGCATCGCCGGATTGCAGGCCGGAATGGAGTTTCTTCTCGAACGGGGAGTTGTGGCACTCCATCAGCATGAACAGATGCTGCTTGCCCAGGCGGAACGAACACTCAGGGGCATTTCCGGGGTAACGGTATACGGTCCTTCCGACTCACGTGATCGTTGCTCGGTGCTCTCTTTTACCGCTTCGGGTGTTGATTCGGCACTATTGGCCGCTGAGCTTGATCATTGTTTCGATATAGCCGTTCGGGCCGGACTGCAGTGCGCCCCTTTAGCTCACCGCACCCTGGGGACATTGCCGGGGGGGACGGTGCGTTTGAGCCCCGGCTGGTCTACAACCCGCGAAGAGATTGCTTTCTTTTCCGGTGCCGTTGTAGAATGTATCGACAAGATTCGAAACTCGGCATGAAGAAAATAAGTTGCTCCGGCTTCCAGCCGTTATCCACCTCTATCCAGAAAGGGACTCATGAAAAACTTCATCCTCGATACCAACGTATTGCTGCACGATCCGCAGTCGCTGTTCAAATTTCAGGACAACAACATAATTATTCCGATTACCGTTATTGAAGAGGTTGACCGTTTTAAAAAAGATATGAATGAAACCGGTCGGAATGCCCGGATGGTGTCACGAATTCTTGACTCGATGCGTGAGAAAGGCTCTCTGGCGGCAGGCGTGACAATGCCGGGAGGTGGAACATTACGGATCGAGATGTTTGCGGAAAAATATTTCAAAAATCTGCCGGTCGATCTGCGGGTTGATAACGGCGATAACCGTATAATTGCCGTCGCCCAGGATGTTCGCGACCGTTTTCCCGACGCCGTAACTATTTTTGTGACCAAAGACTCCAACCTGCGCATCAAGGCTGATGCCATTGGCTTGATAGCGGAGGACTACGAGTCAGACAAGGTCGATATTCAGGATCTCTATTCCGGAACACGGTCAATCGAGGTAGCGCCGGATGCCGTCGATCGCTTCTATGGTCAGGGATGGCTTGAGGCACCCGTCGCACTGACTCCCAACGAGTTCATAACAATTATCGATAGCACCAACCCGAACCATTCCGCCATCTGTCGCAATGATCCCGCCAATAATCGTATTGTCCCGGTTCGCAAGGTGCCGAAGGAGGGGATCTGGAGTCTCTTTCCGCGCAACCGGGAACAGTCATTTGCCCTCGACGTCCTGATGGACGACAGCATCAAGCTGGTGACGCTGGTGGGCAAAGCCGGCACCGGTAAGACGCTGTTGGCGATTGCGGCCGGCCTTCATAAAACTGCCGAAGAAAACATTTATAACCGTCTGCTGGTGTCGCGTCCGGTTTTTCCGATGGGTAAGGATCTCGGGTTTCTACCGGGCGATATCGAGGAGAAATTGACTCCCTGGATGCAACCGATCTTTGATAACGTCGAACTGCTGATTTCCGGGCATGAATCTGAAAAACGGCACAGCAAAGGGTACAAGGAGCTGATGGCAATGGGACTTCTTGATATTGAACCGTTGACCTACATCCGGGGGCGTTCGATCCCGAATCAGTATTTGATCGTTGATGAGGCCCAGAATCTGACTCCCCATGAAATAAAAACGATTGTAACCCGTGTAGGGGAAGGGACTAAAATTGTCCTGACCGGTGACCCGTACCAGATCGATAATCCGTATGTGGATTCCTCCAGTAACGGTTTGACCTACCTTGTCGAAAAGTTCAAGGGGGAACGGATTGCCGCCCATGTGACGCTGACCAAAGGCGAGCGTTCCGAACTGGCCGAATTGGCTGCCAATCTGCTGTAGCAAATTACATGATCTTACTCGCCATAGAAACATCCTGTGATGAAACGGCCGCTGCGGTTGTCCGCGACGGTCGTGACATCCTTTCCTCGGTCATTTCTTCTCAAATTGCCATCCACGCTGCGTACGGCGGTGTCGTTCCCGAGATCGCTTCCCGAAAACATCTGGAATCTCTGGCGCCGGTGGTCAATCAGGCGCTCCGGGATGCCGGCGTTGGTATGGAAGCGCTCGAAGGGGTGGCGGTTACCCGCGGTCCCGGCCTGTCCGGTGCGCTCCTGGTCGGTTTTTCTGCTGCCAAGGCGATTGCCGCTGCCCGAAAAATCCCGTTTGTCGGCGTACATCATATAGAAGGTCACCTGTTCGCGACCTTTCTGGAGCAAGAGGTTCCATTCCCGTTCCTGGCGCTGGTCGTTTCCGGCGGGCACACGCATCTGTACCATGTCGAAGGTTTCGGAAACTATACGACCCTTGGTCGAACTATCGATGATGCCGCAGGTGAGGCCTATGATAAATCCGCTAAAATTATGGGGATGCCGTATCCGGGGGGGGCGTTGATTGACCGGATGGCCCGCAACGGCAATCCGGATACGATCCGTTTTCCGAGGCCGCTGCTTCATGACGGCACGCTCAACTTCAGCTTCAGCGGCCTGAAGACGGCGGTGCTGCAGCAGGTGGCAAAGAGCCCGGTTGCGATCCCAAGCCAGGCCGCAGACGATCTGTGCGCTTCATTTCAGGAGGCTGTCTGTCATGTCCTTGCGGCAAAAACCGAGGCGGCCATCCGGCAAACCGGCGCGACCCGCCTGGTTGTTGCGGGCGGGGTTGCCTGTAACAGCGGCTTGCGCAGTCGGATGGCGTCACTCTGCAGACGGTTGGGAGTGGAGCTCTCCATTCCGCCTCCCTCTCTCTGCGGCGACAACGCCGCCATGCTGGCGGTTCCCGGTGATTATTACCTCTCACATGGTGTTGTTTCGCCACAATCGCTGGACGTAACCGCAACGTGGAATATGGATAGTATAAAGGAAACATTACTATGAGTGCAGTTCGCCGTCCCCTGAAATCACTTGGCCAGAACTTTCTTGTTGACCGAAATATTGTCGACAGGATTATCGCTGCCGCCGATATCCGGCCCGATCAACCCGTACTTGAGATCGGACCGGGACGGGGGGCGCTGACCGAGCATCTTGCCGAACGTGCGGGACGGCTTGTCCTGATCGAATTCGACCACGCGCTGGCGGCCTGGCATCAAGAGCAGCGTAAAGATAACCGGCGTGTTACGGTTATTGACGCCGATGTGCTGAAGGTCGATCTTGACGCACTACTTTCAGAATCCCCCCCCAAATGGAATGTCGTTGCCAACCTCCCGTACAACATTTCGACCGAGGTACTGTTTCGTTTGTATGGCGTTCACAGCCGGTTGGCCCGTATGACCCTCATGCTGCAGAAAGAGGTTGGTGACCGTCTGGCCGCGCCCCCTGATTGCTCCGCATACGGTGTAACAACCGTGTTGCTCGGTTTGTGGTTTGATATATCCCGCACGTTTGTCGTGCATCCCGGCTCTTTTCATCCCAGCCCGAAAGTCGATTCAGCGGTGCTCACTTTTATCCCCCGTTCGGAGCCGCGGGCTGATGTTGGTAGCGAGGAGGTCTTCAGGGCTGTCGTAAAAAGCGCTTTTTCGATGCGGCGTAAGACGTTGATAAACTGTCTTAAATCCGCCGAATTTGCCAAACGGATTGACTGTGGCGAGTTGCTGGAGGCATGTGCGATAGATGGTCGCAGGAGAGGAGAAACACTCGCCCTGGAGGAGTTTGCCGCGTTGTCGCGGTGGGTGACGGAGACGGTGCGGGCAGGCACTCTTAGGCAGAATCAGCAAAAGAGTGAGATATTGTGACCGATGTTGTTGCATATGTAAGTATTGCGCTTCTCCTTGCGTGCGTGGCGTTGTTATGCACGCTGCTTTCGCGGGGGCGCCGCGGAGTTACTGAAACTGCCGATGTGCAGAACAAGATAACGGGTATTGAAAAACTGCTGGAACGTCATGAACGGCTTTTGCGTGAGGAACTTGCGCGCAGCCGCGAAGAAACGCACGTGGAATCCCGCCGCATACGGGAAGAGATGACCGGTGGCATTACCCTTTTGGGCGATTCGCTGTCAAAGCGGATGAGCGATATCGCCGGGTTGCAGAAAAACCAGCTGGAACTGTTTGCTGCCCAATTGAAGGAGTTGACCTCCAGCAACGAAGGGCGGCTCGACAAATTGCGGGATGGGGTCGATTCCCGTCTCCGGCTGATTCAGGAAGATAATGCCCGAAAGCTGGAGCAGATGCGGGCTACCGTTGATGAAAAGCTGCACGATACCCTCGAAAAGCGCCTCGGTGAATCATTTAAACTGGTCAGTGAACGCCTTGAGCAGGTGCAACGTGGTTTGGGTGAAATGCAGACCCTAGCCAACGGCGTCGGCGATCTGAAAAAGGTGCTGACAAATGTCAAAACCCGTGGCACATTTGGAGAAATACAGTTGGGAAGCTTATTGGAGCAGATCCTTGCTCCCGGACAGTATGAATCAAATGTTGAAACCAGAGCCGGGAGCGGCCAGCGGGTTGAATTCGCCCTGAAATTGCCGGGACGCGACGGCACGCCGGATGGCATGGTCTGGCTTCCGCTTGATGCCAAATTTCCCCAGGAGGATTACCTGCGTCTGGTAGAAGCGCTGGACGCCGCCGATACTGCAGCGGCGGTTGAAGCACGAAAACAGCTTGACCGTTCGGTGCGGGAAATGGCACGAATGATTCGTGACAAATATCTGAATCCACCTCATACCACCGATTTCGGGGTCATGTTTCTGCCAACCGAGGGGTTGTATGCCGAAGTGCTGCGCCTGCCGGGACTTTTTGACGTCCTGCAGAGAGATTTCAAGGTTATGGTGGCCGGCCCGACTACACTGGCGGCCTTACTGAACAGTTTGCAGATGGGGTTCAGGACGCTTGCCATCGAAAAGCGCTCTGCCGAAGTCTGGAATCTGCTCGGTGCGGTACGGACTGAGTTCTCCAAATTTGGTGCTGTTCTGGAAAAAACCCGCAAAAAGCTGGTGGAGGCGGGCAATCATATTGATCAGGCCGCCATTCGAACCAGGGTTATTGAACGGAGATTGAGAGATGTGCAGGATGTCCCGCATCATGACCCGGATCTGTTGCCCGAAGCTGTTGGTGCGTCTGAAGAGATGGTGTATGAGGCATCAGATGAAATGTCGGATGATACACAATTGTAAGGAATACCGCCATGATACTTGAAATTAACCCCGACTATCCTCAGCCGCACCAGATTTCGCGGGTTGTTAACAGCCTTAAGGATGGCAGGGTCATAGCGTATCCGACCGATACGACGTATGGTATTGGCTGTTCTATTTTTTGCAAGAAGAGTATAGAGCGAATCTATCAGATGAAGCAACGTGATCGTCGCAAGCCGTTTTCGGTCATCTGCTCATCGTTGTCGGAAATTTCTCGCTATGCCCAGGTTAACAACTCTGCTTTTAAAATTATAAAACGGTATCTTCCGGGACCATATACCTTTGTATTTGAAGCAACGCGTGAGGTTCCCGATCTGCTTCTGACCCGCCAGAAAACGGTTGGTATACGTATTCCCGATAACCGGATATGTATCGATCTTGTGACGGCACTGGGTAGCCCGATTATAACCACCAGCGCCAATCTTTCCGGGGAGGAGCCGGAAGGAGACCCGCGCGTCATTGCCGATACGTTTGGCAATCAACTTGATTATATTATCGACGGTGGTATCTTGACAACGGATGTCAGCTCTGTCGTGAGTCTGATTCGTGTCGTGCCGGAAGTGCTGCGTGTCGGGCTTGGCGATGTTTCATGGTGTGGCGCCTAAGGGGGGATCAGTGCGTAAACGTACCGTCAGAAATGGTATGCGCCTGGTTATGGCTGCCTTGACCCTGATTGTCCTGGCCAGTTTTTATCACGTTCAGCTCTCTGATCTGTTTTCCTTGTCTTCTGCTTCCGAAGGACGAATCTATCGTCTCGGAATGTTCTGGGCTGCGGTGATCGGCGGATATGGCGTTGTAGTGACGGCGTTCGGCTTTGCCCGTTCATCGCTCAAAACCGATGTCAAGATTCGTATCCTTCCGCTCATTCTTGGTATCTTTGCCATGATAATGCTTTTCTTTTACCTGCTCTCCTTTTCGCTTGAGGCTCCAAATGGAGATGAACGGCGACGGGTACGCCCGGGAAAGACAATCACCATCTAGAATAATTTCGGTAAGATGACCTTAAGTGAGGCGCGGCATGCAGAATCCGAAAATCCCTGATCTGTTGCATACTGATTCTCCCGGCGACTGGCGTGGTCTGAAAGGGCGCTCTTTTTCGATTCTTCGGCTCATCTATTCAATTACGGATAATTTTTTTACTCACCAGGGTCCGTTGCGCGCTGCTGCTCTCACCTATACCACTGTTCTCTCGCTGATCCCGTTTCTGGCCATAGCTTTTTCAGTGCTTAAGGGGCTTGGGGCACAAAATGCTATTGAACCGCTTTTGAAACAGATTGCCGGAGATTCCGGGGAAATGATCTCCCGTATTATTGCCTATGTAAACAACACCAATATGAAGTCGATGGGGGCGATTGGTCTGGTGATGTTGATTGTTACGGTTGTTTCTTTAATGGACAGTATCGAGGAGGCATTCAACGCGGTCTGGGGTGTGCGTGAAACCCGCTCTATTCAGCGGCGCTTCAGCGATTATCTAAGTGTTGTTATCGTCGGGCCGATCCTGCTGCTCGCCGCAACCAGTATGACCTCTTCCTTGCAGAGTCAATGGGTTTTGCAGTGGTTGATCCAGAATACCTATCTGGGCGATGCGATCCTGCTGCTGTTTCGTTTTTTGCCGTACCTCACCGTCTGGGTTGCCATGGTTTTCCTGTATATATGTATTCCCAATACCAGGGTGCGTTTCGCTTCTGCCGTAACAGGAGGGATTTTTGCCGGTACCGCCTGGGAACTGGCGCAATGGGGGTATTTTCACTTTCAGGTCGGGGTTGCCAACTATAACGCCATCTATGGAACTCTGGCCGCTGTACCGGTTTTTCTGGTCTGGATCTATACGAGCTGGTTGATCGTGCTGTTCGGACTTGAAGTCGTATTTGCCCATCAGCATAGTGGCCATGGTTTCGCCGCGAACAGCTCTTTTCGTTTGACCGCATCGGCCCGCGAACAACTTGCCATGGCGCTGCTGGTGCAGATAAGCTTCCATTTTCAAAAGGGTGGCGATTCACCGTCTGCCCATTTTCTGGCCGACGAACTGAATGTGCCGTTGTTGTTGCTTGAGACTGTTATTGACGAGTTGCTCAACCTGGGGTATCTGGTTACAACTTCCGGGACCGAACCGGGGTTGTTGCCCGCACGTGATCCGTCAGAAGTTCAGGTGAGCGACGTTATCGGGGCATTGCGTGGAGTGGCGACGTTACAGGTTTCGGCGCCGGTTCTTCAGGTTGCCGAGGATGTTGTTCGCCAGGGGTGGGATGGCAGCAGGGCCTGTCTTGATGGGGTTACGCTCCGTGACCTTCTGAAGAAAGTAGTTATGTAACCATATTCTGTTTTACAATGGAGTCGTACTTATGGATGAAAATTTTCTGGCTGCCGTGTCCGGCGAATGGCTTGATGCGCTTTACCGTGAGTGGAAGCATTCAGCTGAAGCTGTGCCGGAAGAATGGCGCTTATTCTTCTCGGGCTTTGAGTTCGGACAGGGAAAGGCGTCTGCACGTGATGGTGGTTTTGACGAACAGGCGGCTCTGAAGCTGTCGGGAGTTCAGTCCCTTATCTATCGCTATCGCTCACTTGGCCATCTTCTTGCGTGTACCGATCCACTCTCACCTTGCCGGATTCAACACCCCTTGCTGGAACTCTCCACGTTCGGACTTGATGAAAATGATCTAGATACGTCTTTTGCCTGTCGCCGCTTTCTGAAACCGCGAGCAACCTTGCGTGAGGTTCTGGAAACCATGCGTGAGACCTATTGCCGGGAAACAGGCGTTGAATTTATGCATATCCAGGATCCAGATGAGCGACAGTGGTTGATCGATCATATGGAACCCTGTCGTAATCATCCTGATTTTTCTCTTGCGGATAAACTGCATATTCTGGAGAAACTCCACCAGGCGGCACTTTTTGAGCTGTTTTTGCATCGCAGATTTGTCGGGCAGAAACGTTTTTCACTTGAAGGGGGCGAAATTTTGATTCCGGTGCTTGACAGGATCGTCCGGAGTTGTCCGGAAGCCGGTGTCAGCGATGTCGTGATGGGGATGTCGCATCGAGGCAGATTAAATGTGTTGGCGCATATTCTCCGCAAGCCGTACGAAACTCTTTTTGCAGAGTTTAAAGACAGTGGGGCACCCGGTTTTCTAGGGGATGGCGATGTAAAATACCATAAGGGGCATTCGTGTAATATCGACCTTGACGGCCGGCAGGTGCATGTGACCATTGCCGCAAACCCCAGTCATCTCGAAGCGGTAAATGCCGTTGTTGAGGGTAAATGCCGTGCCCGGCAGGATCGTTATGGGACCGATGGCGCAGGACGGGTGCTCCCGGTTTTAATCCATGGCGATGCCGCTTTCGCAGGGCAGGGAAGTATCATGGAGGTTCTGAATATGTCCGGTCTGGACGGTTATGGCACCGGCGGGACAATTCATATCGTGCTTAATAACCAGATCGGTTTTACAACGCTTCCCAAAGATGCCCGTTCCACCTGTTATGCTACCGATATTGCAAAAATGCTCTCCTGCCCGATTTTTCACGTTCAGGGTGAGGCACCTGAATCCGCGCTCCATGTCGTCGATCTCGCCTTTGAGTATCACCGTACATATTGTCGCGATGTTGTCATAGAGTTGATCTGCTACCGTCGCCATGGCCATAACGAAGGGGATGAACCGGCGTTTACCCAGCCGAAACTGTACCGGCAGATTGCGGTGCGCCCTTCGGTCAACCGAATTTACGCGACTGTCCTGGCCGAAGAAGCCGGGATTTCCAAGGAACTGTTGGACGAGCTTGAACAGCGTATTAACGATGATTTGGAAGCTTCATTCAAAAGAGCACCTGTTGAGGAGCCAATCGGTTTTTCCGAACAATGGAGCGCCATTAGCCCTGAATACTGTGCGACGCCTGTCGAGACGGCAGTTTCGGCTGATAAGCTGGTAACCATTGCCCGGCGGTTGGCAGCTTTTCCAGCCGGTTTTATACCGCATACCAAAATCGCCACTTTGATGCAGAAACGGTTTGAGGCGGTTCTGAAAGGGGAGGGGATTGATTGGGGGAATGGGGAAACGCTTGCCTATGCGACACTGCTTGATCAGGGATATTCAGTGCGGATCTCCGGCCAGGATTCGCGGCGCGGAACCTTCAATCATCGCCACTGCGTCCTGATCGATAGTAATGATGAGAGCAGCCATATACCGCTGGAAACAGTCGTTCGCGATGGCGCCTCTTTTCAAGCGTGGAACAGCTTGCTGTCCGAGTTTGGTGTGCTCGGGTTCGAATATGGTTATTCACTGGAAACACCGCGCTCGCTTACACTCTGGGAGGCCCAGTTCGGCGATTTTGCCAACGGTGCCCAGGTTGTTATCGATCAGTTTATTGTCAGCGGCGAAACTAAATGGAACCGAGCAACTGGCCTCGTGATGCTGCTTCCCCATGGGTATGAGGGGCAGGGAGCAGAGCATTCCAGCGCCCGAATCGAACGCTTTTTGCAGATGTGCGCTTCGGAAAATATGATAGTGGTTTGTCCCTCGACTCCGGCCCAGATGTTCCATCTGCTCAGGCGTCAGATGGTGCAGACATTTCGAAAACCGTTAGTGGTGTTTACTCCGAAAAGTCTGTTACGCCACCCGAGCTGCACTTCAACCGTTGCGGAATTTTGCGCGGGTGCATTTCAAACCTGCATAATTTCTTCCGGAGCTGTCTCCTCCGCCCGGCTGATTCTGTTTTGCAGCGGGAAAATATATTTCGAGCTGGAAGAGGAGCGAATTCGGCAGGGGATCAGTGATACTGTTATTGTCAGAATAGAGCAGTTATATCCCTTTGATCGGGATGCCGTGCAAGGTATCGTTGCTCTTTGCGGGACCGGCTGCCGTCTGTACTGGGTTCAGGAAGAACCGGAGAATATGGGCGCCTGGCACTATATCGAGCGGCGTTTCAGGGAGCTATCCGCTCCTGTCGCGTATATCGGTCGTCCTGCCGATTCCTGCCCCGCAGTAGGGTCTCATCGAATTCATGATGAACAACAGGTGGATATTTTGCGCAGGGCTTTTTCGGGATAAGATCGTGGCTTGGTATATAATGTAACTTCCCATTGTTGTTGACAATTCCGGTCAGTCCGTGTACATAACGATTATCCATAATTTAAAGGGCGTTCATGCTCAATCTGCTTTTCATATCGGATAGCCCGAAGGCCGGGTACGTTAAAAAAATACTTCAGCCCGTTCTTAAGGTCAGGATCGATGTTGTAACCGATTTCGATCATGGCCTGAAAGAGGTATTTGAAAAACGTCCTTCAACCGTCTGCATCCAGGACCAAATTGGTGGTGTTACCGGAGAAAGTGTCGCCCGCCATATCAAAATGCTCTTGGGAAGCGGTGCTCCTTCGTTTATTCTTCTTCATGCAGGATCCGGCAAAGTTAAGGCTATCAAGGGGTTATATGAACATCTCGTCGATCTGAGCCAGTCGGATGAGGCTGTAGCAGAAGATATGAAAAATACGCTCCAATCGTTACTTGGCGAGCAGTGGGAGAAGATATATATCCCACCCGAGCAGGTGCCGGCTTCAGCTAAACCGGCAGTGACCGTTTCAGGAGAGGTACGTGAAGACACCGAAAGACTTGCATCGGTTTTTTCGCCCAACTTGGAGTCGTACGACTTTTCCGTGGTTGATGAGCACCCTCCCGTTACTGTTGTTCCCGGCACGATTTCGGAGGGAACATTCCCCGTTGTACCCTCTGAAACATCACGGGAGCACGAAATGGTTTCCGGAACCGTTGAGTCTGACAGGGCACAGGCTCTCAACGATGATCTTGCGGAAATACTTCTCATGCAGGCAAGAGAGGATCGAACGGACGAGGGGACTGCTCCGGTACCGTCTGTCTTTGACAACCCGGAAAATATCATGGCCGGTATGTCACAGACACAGCCGGAACTTCCAGTGGTACCGGCGTCGCCAGTACCACCAGCAGTACAACCACCGCCCCGTCTTGTTACGGCTCCTTTTGTTCCGCTTGAAAACGCTGTCGGAACGCGGTCTGCGAGGCAGGTTTCTGCTCCCAATCCCAAGCCTGAGGTCAAGGTTGCCGCAGCGCCGATTATTCGACCACAGACCCCGGCGACATCTCCCGCTGCGGAATTCGTAATCAGTCAGAATTCCCCTCCGGTCGAAGATCATATTTCTGAAGATCTGCTTCTCGGATTCGAAGAGCACTCTCGCTCAAAGTCGTTACGTATGCGCCGCACCCTTGCAATTGCACTTGGTTGTATCGTGTGTGCCGCCGCTGCCTGGTATTTTATCAATCGAGATCCATTCAAGGTGTTATCAGGGGCGAAACAGGCACCTGTAGCAATTGCAGTAGCGGTACCGACCCCGGTGCCAAAAAAATTCCACAACTGCCTGCTTTCATCCCGAAAGATGGCCATGACACGGTTTTTGCTTCAAAGAACCCCGGCTGGGAGCGATATGTCGATCAACGCAACGAATTCAGAGTATTTACCGCTACCGGTCGTATCCAAGCGGTGCAGGTGCTGGCGGTTAAAGACGTTCCCATTCCGGAGTCATTGATTACATCCGTTGTTCAGGAATGTACCGGTAAACAGGAATATCAGATAACCTCCCGAAACAAGAAGGCTGGTTTACGTGTAGAGATTGGCAGTGTTCAGGATAAAGGCGAGATTATGATCTACCGGAAAAACGGGGCGGTTAAAGCCTTTGTGGTGTCGGTTAACTAGTTTTACGAGTTAAATTATCTGGTGCGAGACAAAATGCCTCCTTATCTAAAGATCCGCGTACTCATTATCATATCTGTTTGCAGTAGCACGTTGCTGTTTGTTGCCGGTGGACATGCGGCAATGGATCCACGCTTTGAACTCGACCCGCAAACTCTGTCGGGCACGAAGAGTGTCGTGAAGAGTAAGCAGGCGGCCGGAAAGCGCTCTTCCCGTAAACACGTCGGGCACTCCTCGTCAGCGTCTGATCAGGGGAGCGTCTACACGGTAAAATCCGGTGATCGAATCGTTCCGGTTTTAATGCGTGATTATGGTTTGGCCCCTGATGAGGCCGAGTCTTTCATCGAAGAAATCAAACGAGAAAATAACATTTACGACATTAACCGTCTCAAAGCCGGGCAAAAGATTGTTATACCCCCTCTGGTACATCGTGTTGATGAATCGCGTAAAGCACTCCAGACCGTTCGATCCTCCCCCGATAAAAATTCCGGACTAGGCACGCTTCCCGGGCAATCGTTTAAACTTGAATCCCTGGTGCCGGTACTTTCCGAACAGGAAGTTGTTACCAAGGCCCTCGATGTGTGGAACCGGATTGTCCCGTCAAAAAAAGAGGCGCAGAAACCGTTGGCGCTTCAGACTTCAAGCTTTTCCCTGACCCTGGATCCCGAGCGTTATCCGACGTTTTCCCGCATGGATGGCGGGCGGATCATTCTGGATCAGAACGGCACTATTCCGCCGCTTGTGAAATCGTTGATTGAATACAAAGATGCGTCAGTGAGAATAGTGAATGAAGTGCCGGACGGCTCGAAACGTTTTATGGCGTCTCTGCTTAATGCGGCTGGATTTTACTCGGTTGAGGAAAATTTCAGCATGGAATTCGGCGTTGATCCGAAACTTACGGTTCAAGCTGATTTCAAAGTAGAAAAAACTGCTGAAAGTCTTGTCAAGCAGGATGTGGTTCTGGTGAACAGCGGCGGCACGTCGTTTCCCCCTTCATTGGGCGAGTTCCTCAAAAAAGAAGGTTTTTCGCTCCATGAGCCGTTTGCCGTACTCAAGCCTTTTTCGCAGCGCGACGCACGCGCAATTCACTACATATCCGCCAAGAAACAGCCTGAGATGATTGACGCCATTTTATCCGCTTTTTCCGTTTCATCGGAACGGGATCGCCGTGTCGATCTTTTTGGAGCAGATAATAACGGCATCTCGCTCTCGGTTACTGCCGAACGGTATTTCGAACGAGGAGGGCAACGCTACGTGGTTACCAGTTTCGATGGCGATCCGATAAATTATACCCTGTTCAGAATTCTTGAAACCAAGGGGTACAATGTCGTTATTCTTGAGGCTCATGACGATTTTCGAAAGATGTCTGAAAAGCTGGTCACTCGCATGAAGATGCGGGGAACCTTTGCGCAACACAATGTGCTGCAGGATGAGTCAGATGGCTATTCCCTGAAAATGTCGGGTTTTAAACTGGATGATGCCATGCTTCCCGGAGGTGGAATCTTTCTGACGGATCGTCCCATGGATCGTATTGTCAGGGAACTGTTTGCCGAAAAGGGACATACCATCAATAACCGGTGAAACCGTTTTACTTTATCGACTAATCTGCTATAACGCTCGTACCTTATCAGAGGGCGAGCGTTTTTTATTCGTTCTGGGAGCAAACAGGCCATGATAGTAAGAAAAGTTGGGGAGTTACTTGTAGAGCAAAAGCTGATTACTCCGGAACAACTGTCGGAAGCTCTTGATCTTCAGAAGGTTTTTCCGGATCAAACGGTCGGGCAGCTTCTCTGTAAACTGGGGTATATAAAGGAAAGTGATCTCAGCTATATGCTTGACCAGAAGGATAAACGGCGCAAACTTACCGATATTCTGGTGGCGAGTGGACTCATTGATCAACAGAACATATCGCATGCCCGTGAAGCCAGCAAACAACACAATATTTCGTTTGAAAAAGCATTGTTGAAGCTGAATTATATTGACGAAGAGAACCTTGCGAAAGCCGTAGCGAGCCAGTTTGACATGCCGTACGTCGAAATTGACTCCCTGGACCTTGATCTTTCGTTTTCCCGTTACATAAGTGCCGTGTATGCTCAGAAGCAGCGTATAGCACCTATTTCCAAAATCGGCAATACCCTGACTCTGGCGATGGCACGGCCGATCAAGTCGCATGATGTTCGCGAACTCGAAGACAGCATCCGGCTTAAAATAATTTCTGTCATTGCTTCGGAGACGAGTATCTCCAAAGCTCTCAAGCGTCTCTATAATATTGATACGGTAAGCTCTGTAACCGCCAATGAAGAGGTTAATCTCGATTTGGTTCCGGACAGTATTATCGATCTTTTGAGCAATACTTCGGCTGGCGATGAGCCGGATGTTGAGGAAGAAACCAAGAAAGTTACCGAAAAAGACAGTGTAATCGTCAAGCTGGTCAACAAGATCATCTATGATGCGTACATGAATAAAGCCTCGGATATTCACATTGAACCGTATCCGGGAAAAAGGGATGTCATTGTCCGGACAAGGGTTGATGGCCAATGTTCGATTTATCAGAGGATTCCGTATAAGTACAAATTTGCTCTTCCGTCACGTATCAAGATAATGGGCGATCTGGATATTGCCGAACGACGGAGACCGCAGGACGGAAAAATTGAGTTCAAAAAATTCGGTCCGCTTGATATCGAATTGCGTATTGCAACCATGCCGACAGTCGGCGGTCTTGAAGATGTCGTAATACGTATTCTTGCCAGCGGAGATCCGGTCGGATTCAAAGATCTTGGCCTGACGGAGCGCAATTTGCAACTATTCAAAGAGTCTATCACCCGCCCTCATGGGCTGGTTCTGGTAGTCGGGCCGACCGGTTCCGGTAAGACAACGACGCTTCATTCCGCACTTGCCCAGATAAATCAGACAAATCGCAAAATATGGACGGCAGAGGATCCGGTGGAAATTACGCAGGCCGGTCTGCGCCAGGTTCAGGTGAATCCGCGTATCGGTTTTACCTTCGCCGCGGCGCTCCGCTCATTTCTTCGTCTCGATCCCGATGTTATAATGATTGGCGAAATGCGTGACGATGAAACCGCCAGTACTGCGGTTGAGGCGTCGCTGACCGGGCACCTGGTCTTTTCAACACTTCATACGAATTCTGCGCCGGAAACGATTACGCGCTTGCTTGAGATGGGTCTTGATCCCTATAGCTTTTCTGATTCCCTTGCATGCATTCTGGCACAACGACTGGCGCGCAGACTGTGCAAGGATTGTAAGGAAAGCTTTCATCCGTCGGTGGCAGAGTATGAGGAACTGGTCGATGAATACGGAAGAGCGGAATTTGCCGCTACCGGATTGAAGTATGAAGAGGCAGTCATGTTTCGAGGGGTCGGGTGTGACGCCTGCGGCAATACCGGCTATCATGGCCGTCTGGGCATTCATGAACTGCTTGAATGCACTATTCCGCTTAAAAGTCTCATCAAGCGTCGTGCCGATGCGGACCATATCAGGGAACAGGCTGCTATTGATGGCATGACCACACTTAAACAGGATGGCATTCTCAAGGTGTTGCACGGCCTTACGGATATTTATGAAGTTCGTCGAGTCTGCATAAAATAACCTTTTGAAATAAATTATGCTTGCATTCCTCGCACCGGCATGGTAGGTAGAAGAACAATTTATGTTCACTCAGTAAGTGAGCTCGCAAGGCTCACTTTTTTTTGTCCAATCGGGATTGGTATGGCTACTCAAAAAGAAGATACGTGTACGGTAGTCAGCGGAATTGCTCAGCCAATACTTGATTCACTGGGGCTTGAGCTGGTTGATATCGAGTTTGGCAGAGTCGGACCGGATGCCGTTCTGCGTCTGTTCATTGATAAGGTAGGCGGCGTCATGCTTGACGACTGCGCTGAATTCAGCCGGGAATTATCAATGGTCCTTGATGTGGAAGATGTTATTGCCTGCAACTATGCCTTGGAAGTTTCATCGCCGGGACTTGATCGTCCGCTTAAAAAACAGGCTGATTATGATCGTTTTGTAGGTCGCCTCATTAAAGTTCGCACCTATCTACCTTTTCTTGATGACAAGGGAAATAAGCGTAAGACTTTTCTGGGCAAACTTGATGGGCTTGTCGACGGTGTCATCAATATGACGCTTACGGAGGGGCAGACCGCTTCCATCCCGATTGAGCGGGTTGCCAAGGCCAATCTTGAATTTGAATTTTGATCTGAAATACCCATATGCCAGTAAGGAGAAGTAACCGTGGATACAATTATTAATCTCAAACATGCTATCGACCAACTTGTAAAAGAGAAGGGCATTGACCGTCAGGTTGTTCTGGAAGCCATGGAACAGGCGGTTTTGACGGCTGCTACTAAAAAGTATCGGAATACCCGTGAGCTTGAAGCGCATTACAATCATGAAACGGGGGAGGTTGAGCTTTTCGAGTTTGTCACGGTTGTTGAAGAAGTAGAGGATTCCTATAAGGAAATTTGTCTGGAAGAAGCTCATGAGATTGATCCGGAAGCCGAAATAGGTGACTCACTGGGTGAAAAGCTTGATTCCAGCGGATTTAGCCGCATTGCCGCTCAGACTGCCAAACAGGTTATTATTCAGAAAGTGCGTGATGCCGAGCGGGAAACAATCTATAACGAGTACAGTGATCGTGTCTGGGAAGTCATCACCGGTATGGTGCGTCGTTTTGAAAAAGGTGAACTGCTTATTGACCTGGGACGTGCCGAGGCAGTATTGCCTGCCAAGGAACAGATGCCGCGCGAAGTATATCGTCCGGGAGATCGAATCCGTGCTATAATTACGGATATCCGTATGACTACCAAGGGACCGCAGATCATGCTCTCCCGCACTCATCCCAGCATGCTCGCCAAGTTGTTTGAGGCTGAGGTTCCCGAAATTGCTGAAGGGATCGTTGAAATTAACGCTATTGTGCGTGATGCCGGTAGCCGTGCCAAGATTGCGGTCTCATCGAATGATCGTGATGTTGATCCTGTCGGTGCGTGTGTCGGTATGCGCGGTGCCCGTGTTCAGAATGTTGTTTCCGAGTTGCGTGGCGAAAAAATCGATATTATTCCCTGGTCGGAGGATATCGCCCGTTTTGCCTGCAATGCGCTCTCACCGGCACAGGTTTCCAAGGTGTTTGTGGACGAGGAAAAGCGTGCTCTTGAAATTATTGTTGCCGACGATCAGCTCTCCCTTGCTATTGGCAAGCGAGGTCAGAATGTCAGCCTGGCTGCCCGTCTGACCGGATGCCGGATTGATATCAAGAGTGAATCGAAAGTATCTGAGTCTCAAGCGCAGGAGTTTTCATCGTTTGACGGTACTGAAGCGGATGACGCAGATGAAACGTCCGTTGAGTCGCCGGAAGCTGTTGTCACTGCTGATAGCGCCGACGTAGTTGCCGAGTAATACGGAACATGGCCCATAAAGGGAATCCAGAAGCTCCGCAACGCAGTTGCCTTGGTTGCAGAACAAGCAAAGACAAGGAACTTTTGATCCGGTTTGTTCAGACTCCTGAAATGGAAATACTGCCGGATCTTGAGAAACGGCTTCCCGGTAGAGGGGCATATACCTGTTTTGATAAGCGCTGCCTGGTCGCAGCAATCGAGCAGCGGCAGTTTAAACGCTCATTTAAGCATGAGGTGTCGGTTATGCCGGCTGAGCAGCTTGTTGAGCATGTTCGCCAGTTGTTGCACAGCCGCATTATCGGCCTGATCGGTCTGGCCAACAAGGCAGGCTTGATAACCGGTGGCGGATCCATGGTAAGCGATGCGCTGAAGAGCAAGAAAAAACCGGGACTTGTCATTATCGCAACAGATGTTTCAGAAGCGATAGGCGCTAAAATAATACATGCTGCGGCGGCACAGCGGGTGCCGTATCGAACAGGTGTAACAAAAGATGATATTGGGGCAATTTTAGGTAAAGCGCCCAGAAGCGCGATTGCTGTAGCATCAGGCGGCTTTGTTGCGCAACTGGTGAGGGCTGTCGATAGATACAGAAACTTCCTGGGGGAGGTATAGAGGATATGGGTAAGATAAGTGTGGGTAGTTTGGCAAAAACGTTGGGCATTGAGCCTAGGGATGCTATTGCCAGACTCAAGGAAATTGGTGTTGACGCAAAAACGGCTACATCGCAGGTTGATGAGGGAGTCGTTGCGCGCTTGACAGCCCCCCAGCCAAAAGATACCGATACCAACGAGGTCCGGGTAGCGTCAAATATCATACGTCGTCGCGCCAAGGTTGTTACCGCAGTCGAAGCTGCGGAAACGGGCGGAGGCGCAGAAGCAGAACTTGTTCAGGCAGCGGTAGCGCGCCCCTTGATCGAGACACCGTCTCCAGCGCCTCCGGCAGCAACAGTTATCCGCACCGTGGATGACCATAAACCTGTTGTGAGCATACCCGCTATCGAGGAACATTCGGAGCCGGTTACGGTTTTTGAAGCGGTAAAGCCTTCCGAACCGCAAGTAACTGTAATAGAGCCGGTTAAAGTTGCAGAATCGCCAAAAGTTGCAGAGCCGCCAAAAGCTGTGGAACCGGTGAAAGTACCGGAGCCGGTAAAGCCGGGTCCGAATCAGGCAAGAATTTTGGGTATGATGGAAATTCCCGGTGTTACCAATCGCCCTACGCGTGTCGTAACCAAGGATACTCCCGTTACGCCGCGGATCGCACCCCAGCGTCCGGCTCAGGATCAGACACAACAGCGCAAACCGGCGCCCGCTGCGACCGACCAGAGAAGACCGGCGCCGAGCAGTGATACAAGGCGCCCGTCACCGGGATATGAACAGAAACGTCCGGCAACTGCGACACCGTCTGCTCCGGCGACTGAGCTTGATCGTTCACGCATGAAACAGGTACAGCTTCCTCCTGCGGCTCTTCCGGGGGCGGACAACCGTCGCGGTGGTGGCAAGAAAGAGGGACCCGGTTATGGGGATACGGGTAAAGGCGCCAAGAAGGGTGCTCCAGCCAAAAAGAAGGAGCAACCGCGCAAAAATGAGATTATTGAAAAACGTGAACGCGCGTTTGATCCGGTCTACAAAGGTTCAAAAAAACGTGGTGGAAAAGAGCGGGTAGCTGAAACCAAGAAAACTGAAATCACCGTACCGAAGGCGATTAAACGTATCATTAAGATTTCGGAAAGTATTTCGGTCGGGGAGCTTGCCAAGCGTCTCGGGATCAAGGCAAACGACCTTATAAAGTCTTTGATGAAAATGGGGATGATGGTTACCATCAATCACGCCCTCGATTATGACACCGCGGTTATTCTGGCGTCCGAGTACGATTATGAAGTTGAAAACGTAGCCGTAGATCTTGACGAAATCCTTGAATCCACGGTCGATGCACCGGAAACCCTTGAAAAAAGGTCACCGGTTGTAACAATTATGGGCCATGTCGATCATGGCAAAACCTCTTTACTCGATGCCATTCGCGAAGCTAATGTCATAGCCGGCGAGGCGGGTGGTATTACACAGCATATCGGCGCCTATGATGTAGAGTTGAATGGTCGCAAGATCACCTTCCTCGATACGCCGGGACATGAAGCGTTTACTGCCATGCGTGCCCGTGGGGCCAAGGTCACCGACATCGTTATTCTCGTTGTCGCTGCAGATGACGGCGTTATGCCGCAGACCAAGGAAGCCATCAACCACTCCAAAGCTGCCGGAGTGCCGATTATTGTTGCGATCAATAAAATTGACAAGCCGGGTGCAAAGCCGGAGCGAGTCAAGCAGGAATTAACTGAGCAGGGACTTGTCTGCTCTGAGTGGGGCGGCGATGTAACCATGGTGGAGGTCTCTGCCAAGCAGCGCCTCAATCTGGATGGATTGCTTGAAATGATTTTGCTGCAGGCCGACTTGATGGAGTTGACGGCTAATCCGAATAAACTGGCCAAGGGAACCATTGTCGAAGGAAAACTCGACAAGGGGCGTGGTCCGGTTGCCACCGTGCTGGTTCAGGAAGGAACGCTTAAAACCGGTGACTATTGCGTCGTTGGCGTTCATTCCGGACGTGTCAGGGCGATGCAGAATGATCGCGGTGAGAAAGTTATGGAAGCTGGTCCTTCCATGCCTGTCGAACTGGTCGGGTTATCCGGTGTGCCTGATGCCGGTGATATTTTCGTAGCCATGAAAGACGAGAAACAGGCCAAGGAAATTGCCACGTTGCGTCAGATTAAACTGCGTGAAGTCGAATTTGCCAAACATACGAAACTGTCTCTGGACGATCTTTACAAACGGATTCAAAGCGGTGAAGTCAAGGATCTCAATGTCGTCGTCAAAGGTGATGTGCAGGGATCTGTCGAGGCTGTCAGCGAAACATTGCGTAAGCTGTCAACCGAGGCGGTTCGCCTGAATGTAATCCACTCTGCCGTTGGTGCGGTTACCGAGACGGACGTTAACCTGGCAGCAGCTTCGAACGCCGTCATAATCGGCTTTAATGTCCGTCCGGAAGTCAAAGCCCAGGGTCATGCCGAGCGTGAAGGGGTCGATATCAGGCTTTACAGCATTATTTATGATGCGGTTGAAGATGTTAAGAAAGCCATGGAAGGGCTTTTGGATCCGACCTTCAAGGAGAAATTCCTCGGCAGGGTTGAAATCAGAGATGTATTCAGCGTACCGAAATTCGGCAATGTTGCCGGTTGTTACGTAACCGACGGCAAGATGGTCCGCAATGCCCAGGTCCGTTTATTGCGCGACAACGTCGTTGTGTATGAGGGTAAAATGTCCTCGTTACGACGCTTTAAAGATGATGTCAAGGAAGTAACTACCGGTTATGAATGCGGTATCGGCCTTGAAAACTATAATGATATCAAGCTTGGCGACATTATCGAAGCATTTGAGATGGAAAAAATCGCCGGAAAATTGTAAATCTGATGAGAGATGAGAGTAGAGAGATGAGTTATAAAGCATTTCTCCTCTCTCATCTCTCGTCCTTCATCCTTTGAGGTTTGCACATGCAGCACAAACGTTCTGACAAGGTTGCAGAAACCATACATGAAATTATCTGCTCCATCCTCTCCCGGGGACTTAACGATCCTCGAATCGGTTTTGTTACGATTACCGGTGTCGAGGTGACTGATGATCTCAGTCTTGCGCGTATTTTCTTTACCGTTATCGGTGACGAGAGCGTCAAAAAAGCGACCGAAGCCGGGCTGAACAGTGCCAAAGGGTTTATTCGTCGCGACATCGGCAAAAAGCTTACTATTCGACATACTCCCGAACTTGTATTCAAATACGATAAATCTCTTGATTACGGCAGCCGGATCGAATCTCTTCTTAAGGAGATACACACTGAACATGACGGAAACAGTTCAACAGATCATTGAAGTTATTCGTTCTAATTCATCTTTTCTATTGACCACTCATGAAGGGCCGGACGGAGATGCAATCGGATCGTCGCTGGCTCTTGCTTCATTTCTCCGCAGTATCGGTAAAGCCGTCACCGTTCATTACCAGGATCCCGTACCCGATCTGTATGCGTTCCTCCCCGGTGTCGATTCTGTATGCGCGCATATTCCCGTTACGGATTTTGATGTTGCCGTTGTGCTCGATATCGGTGAACGGAAACGGGCGGGTAAGGAATTTTGTGCTTTCTCACGGGTTGGCACGACCATAAATCTTGACCACCATCTCTCCTGTGACACCTTTGGCGATTACAATCTCATTGACTGCCAGGCGGCGGCAACCGGCATTCTTGTGTATCGAATTGCGCACGCGTTCGGCTATCGCTTTGACCGGGAGACCGCACTCTGTATCTATGTCGCCATAATCACCGACACCGGTTCGTTTCGTTATTCAAACGCCAACCGCGAAGCATTTACCATTGCCGGTGAAATGATAGAATGCGGTGTCAATGCGTGGGATGTGGCTGAACAGCTCTACGAAAATCAGCCGCAAAAACGTCTTGAACTACTGGCCAGGTGCCTGCCGACGCTTGAGGTCTTTAAAGACGGCCAGGCTGCGTCCGTTTCCGTGACGAGCGACATGTACGCAGCCAGTGGAGCAGATTCTGAGCTGACGGACGGTTTTGTCAATTACCCCCGTTCCGTCCGGGGTGTCGAAGTGGCTATCTTTTTCAGACAGCTGGAAGAGCGTAAATTCAAAGTCGGTTTCCGCTCAAAAGGGAAGGTCAATGTTGCCGCATTTTCGGCGGCACTCGGTGGTGGTGGTCATCATAATGCGGCCGGCTGCACCGTTGATGGCTCGCTGGAAGATGTCAAGGCTACCGTGTATAAGATTGTGGAAGCGTCTCTTTGATAAACGGTTTTATAGTTGTTGACAAGCCGGCCGGCATTACGTCTCATGATGTCGTCAGTCGTGTCCGCCGGATTCTCGGCACTCGCAAGGTTGGGCATACCGGCACGCTGGACCCGTTTGCTACCGGAGTTTTGCCGGTTGCGGTGAACGACGGCACCAAGGCGATTCCGTTTCTTGATGAAGGTGTTAAATGCTATGAAGCGCTGATGCAGCTTGGCGTTGCCACCGATACCCTGGACATGACCGGTGCCGTTCTGCGTGAGCGTGATCACTCCTCAATTACCGAGCAGCAGTTGCTTGACCTGTTTATCCGCTTTACGGGCCCGATTCTGCAGATTCCCCCCATGTACTCGGCCATCAAACAGGGTGGTCAGCCGTTGTATAAACTGGCCCGGCTGGGGCAGGAGGTCGAACGTGCCGCCCGACCGGTCGAAATTCATTCAATTGAACTTCTTTCCTGTACGCTCCCTTTTGTCGCAATCCGGGTAACCTGCTCACGCGGAACGTACGTCCGGACTCTTGCCGATGATATCGGTGCTGCCCTTGGCTGTGGAGCTGCTCTGAAAGAGTTGCGCAGAACCGCCAGCGGTCTGTTTGAAATCGGTGCGGCGATTACTCTGGAAGCTCTGGCGCATGCCGCAGAGGAGGGAAATAGTAAGTCGTTTTGTATTTCACCCTTTGATGCACTGGCACATTTGCAGGACATCCCTCTGACAGACGCCGGACTGATAAAGGTTTCCTTCGGTCGTTCACCACTCTGGACTGAAACAGATGGCCAGATCGAGCCACTATCTGATGAACCGGTTTTAGTACGACTTTCTTACGGTGGAGATCTCAGTGCGGTTGCCAGCGTATCAAAGAGTGCTGACGCTCTTCCGGTCATTATCTTGAAGCGTGTCTTTGTAAGTTAATACTTTACAAACGAGTTGACGCTGTGATAAATGTAACAACTTAGTTTCATACGTTTCGGGGCTCCCCCCCTGATTTCGTAATCCCAACAACTAGTTTCACGGAGGAGTTTACAGTGCTGGTAACTGAAAAAAAGCAGGAAATCATCAACGCATTCAAGAAGCATGACAGTGACACAGGTTCACCGGAAGTGCAGATCGCTATCCTTACCGAGCGGATCACATACCTTACGGAACATTTCAAAATCCACAAGAAGGATCACCACAGTCGCCGCGGCCTTCTCAAACTTGTTGGTCAGAGAAGGCGTCTGCTCGACTACCTGAAGGGCAAAGAGCTGGCACGTTACAAAACTGTTATCGAAAGACTCGGCATTCGTAGATAGTAAGCGGCGGTATCTCCGTATGGTACGGGGGTATCGCTTCGCTGTTTATGGTATGCTCATTTAAGAAAAGGGCTTTCTAGGCCCTTTTTATATTTGTTGGGGGCGTGGATAGAGCTTCTATTGAGGTCATAAAACTCAAAAGAAGTTGTAGCGACGGCCCCAACGCAACCGAAGAGGAGAATGGAATATGGAACAGAAAGTCCAGGTTGAGTTTGGCGGCAGGACCATTACGCTGTCTACCGGCAAAATGGCAAAACAGGCCAGTGGCGCCGTTGTTGTCAGTTGTGGCGATACGGTTGTGCTAGTTACGGCAGTCGCAACAAAAGAAGCAAAAGAAGGTCAGGATTTTTTCCCGTTGACCGTCAATTACACTGAAAAGGCATATGCTGGCGGGAAGATTCCGGGCGGCTTTTTTAAGCGTGAAGCACGTCCGTCAGATCCCGAAACACTTATCTGCCGGCTGATCGACCGTCCCATCCGGCCGTTGTTTCCGGAAACATTCCTGAATGATACCCAGATAATGGCGACAGTCGTCTCCGCCGATCAGGATAACGACCCGGGCATTTTGTCCATGCTGGGAGCATCGGCAGCATTGATGATTTCCGACATCCCGTTTGAAGGCCCGATTGCCGGTGCCAAGGTTGGCCGTGTTGACGGCGTATTCATCTGTAACCCGTCTGCCGAACAGCTTGAAAAAAGTGATCTGGAAATCGTTGTAGCCGCCAGTCGCGATGCTGTCATCATGGTTGAAGGTGAAGCTAAATTCGTATCCGAAGCCGATTTGCTGGAAGCGGTGTTTTTTGCTCAGGAAGCGATGCTTCCGCTGATCAACGCCCAGATAGAGTTGCAGAAACTGGCAGGCGTTGCCAAGCGCGTTGTGGCGCCGGTTGTTGTTAACGAGCCGTTACTGGCGCGGGTACGTGAACTTGCCTATGATCGTATGGGCGAAGCGGTTAAGCTCAAGGCGAAAAACGAGCGTCATGACCAGATCGACCTGATCAAGGCTGAAACAATTGAAACTCTTAAAGAAGAATTCGTGGGCTCTGCCAAGCAGATCAAGGCTTTTCTGGGCGATTTCGAATATGAGCGCGTTCGTGCCGACATCCTCGATACCGGTATCCGTATTGATGGTCGTACAACCAGCACCATTCGCCCGATCAGTACCGAAGCAGGCTTCCTGCCGCGTGTCCATGGTTCGGCACTCTTTACCCGTGGTGAGACACAGGCACTGGTTGCCGCCACTCTCGGCACCTCGGCGGACGAACAGCGTATCGATACCTTGTATGGCGGTTCGCGCAAGCGTTTCCTGCTGCACTATAATTTCCCTCCGTTTTCGGTCGGCGAGACCAGCTTCCGTCTGGGACCAGGTCGTCGCGAGATCGGTCACGGCATGCTGGCTGAACGTGCTCTGGCAGCGGTTCTGCCCGCCCATGACGATTTTCCGTACACGATTCGCATCGTGTCGGAAACTCTTGAAAGTAACGGTTCTTCCTCCATGGCTGCCGTCTGCGGCGGCTGCATGTCGATGATGGATGCCGGTATCCCGATTACTGCGCCGGTGGCCGGAATTGCCATGGGGCTGATCAAAGAGGGCGAGAAATTCGCAATCCTGTCCGATATCCTTGGTGATGAAGATCACCTCGGCGATATGGACTTCAAGGTCGCCGGAACCGCCGAAGGCGTTACCGCCCTGCAGATGGACATTAAAATCGGCGGTGTAACCAAGGAAATCATGCAGCAGGCTCTCAAACAGGCTCGTGAAGGGCGTCTGCACATTCTCGGTAAGATGGCTGAAACCCTGGCTGTACCGCGCGCCGAAATGTCGTCGTTTGCACCACGTATCACCACAATCTACGTCAAGACCGACCGCATCCGCGACGTCATTGGCACGGGTGGCAAGAATATCCGCAACATCACCGAGACAACCGGCGTTACCATCGATATCGATGATACCGGTCGCATCAATATTGCCAGCACCAACAAGGAAGCCTGCGATCTTGCCATCCAGATGATTCGCGGTCTGACCGACGAGGCAGAAGAAGGCAAGTTGTACATGGGCACCGTTCGCAAAATCATGGATTTCGGTGCTTTTGTCGAAATCATGCCCGGCACGGACGGACTTGTACACATTTCCGAACTCGATACGGCTCGTGTCAAGGTCGTCACTGATATTCTGAATGAAGGCGACAAGGTATTGGTCAAGTGCATCGGTGTCGATAAAAACGGCAAAATAAAACTCTCCCGCAAGGAAGCGCTTGGGCTTAATCTTGACGGCTCAAAAGCAGAATAGTTTTTTAAGTTATTGCAGTAATGCATTGAAATAAGGCGAAGCCGCTAACGGCTTCGCCTTTTCTTTTATTCGCAGTTGAGGCATAGTGGACAAGTCAATCGTTACCAGATTTCCGCTTCAAGCTGGAGGAACATATGAGCAAATGTCGTCTTGCCGCCATTGATATCGGTACCAACTCGATTCGTTGCATTATTGTCGAGGTTGACAAACAGGGGCGCTACACGGTTCTCGACGACGAAAAAGCGACCGTGCGTCTCGGAGAAAACCTGGCTGCCAGCGGCGCCATCTCGCCGGCGGCGTTTGCCCGGGCGATAGATGCCATGTCGCGTATCCGCAAGCTGATCGACGGACTGAAAGTGACGGATGTGGAAGCTGTGGCGACAAGTGCCGTGCGGAGTTCCTCAAACGGGGGTGAGCTGGTTGCGGTGCTGACCCGCGAGCTTGGGCGTGAGATCCGGGTCATCTCGGGAGATGAAGAGGCCGAGCTGGTGGCGCGGTCGGTGCGCCATAACTTCGATATGAGCGGTAAACGCTACATGATCATCGATATCGGCGGGGGGAGCGTGGAGATTATGAACGCCGTGGCCAACCATATCGAAAGTTGTTTTTCGCTTGAGCTTGGCGCCGTCCGTATGACCGATACGTTTGTCACGTCAGATCCGGTTCGTGCGTCCGACATCACGAAAATAAAGCGCTTTGTCCGCTCCGAGCTGAAAACGGCATATGGTAATGAAAGGCCTGCGGTGCAGACCTTCATCGGGTCAGGCGGCACCGTAACGTCGTTGGCGAATATGGTCATGAGTATGCGCCGGCAGACCTATTCCACCTGTCATGGGTTTGAGGTACTCCGTTCGGAGCTCGTTCATCTATTGGCAATGCTGGTGCGGAAGGATATCAAGTCACTGCGGAATGTCCCCGGTCTTAACCCTGACCGCGCCGATATAATCGTGGCCGGTCTTGTCGTGATTGATGAAATGATGAAGTACTTCGGAGCCAACACGCTGCTGGTCAATGAGCGCGGCATTCGTGAAGGGTTGATCATCAGTTGCATGAAACGGTTGCAACTGCTTCCCGATTCATCCGCGCAGCGCAACTGGAAGGAATCGGTCCTCGAATTTGCCCGTTCATGTCACTTTGACGAGCCGCATTCAAAACATGTCGTCACGGTTTCCTTAAGTATATTCGATGCCCTGGCAAAAGAATACGGGTTCAAAAACAGTGACCGGAGGTTGCTTGAGGCGGCGGCATTGTTGCATGACGTCGGATATTTCATCAGCTATAACAGTCACCATAAGCATTCGCATCATCTGATCCGTCACGCCGACCTGTTCGGATTTTCGCCGCGCGAGCGGGAGATGACGGCACTGATTGCCCGTTACCACCGCAAGTCACTGCCGAAGAAGAAACATTCCGAATATGACCGGTTGGAACCGAAAGATCAACTGCTCGTGAGCAGGCTTGGCGGCATTCTGCGTCTGTCGGATGGTCTGGATCGGCGCAGGAGCGGTCTGGTTGATGTTGTGGAACTTAAAAAAAGCGGGACGGTGTTTAGCTTCAAGCTGCTTGGCACGGAAGATATTTCCGTGGAAATCTTCGGGGCGAACGCAAAAAAGGATCTTTTCGAAAAAGCGTTCGGAGGGACGGTGGCTTTTGCCTGCTCCGGATAATCACACTGTGATTAAAATCACTTCCCGATCATCCCAGCTACCGCCCCGCTGCAAAAGGCGATAAGCCAACTGCTGTAGATGGTCAGGCTGACCTGATGGAATGTTTCCTGCCCGTCAATGAGTCCCGGTCGAACCGAATCCGCCGGCTCCCCGCTCGCTCTCCTGGCTGAACTCCGCTACCACGCAGAGCTCTGCCTGTTGTACCGGCACAAACAGCATCTGGCAGACCCGCTCTCCCGGTTCAATCGTGTAGGGGGCTGTGCTGCGATTGACGATGCCGATGCCGATCTCTCCCTGATAGTCGGAATCGATGACACCTACCGTATTTGCCAAAACGATGCCGTGCTTGATGCCGAGGCCGGAGCGGGGCACCAGCAGCGCCACCAGGCCGGGGTCGTGAATGCTGATGGCGATGCCGCTCGGAATAAGTACGGTCTCACCCGGTTGCACGGTTTTCGGCGCTTCCATGCAGGCGCGCAGATCAAGTGCCGCGGCGCCGTTCGTTGCATATGACGGCAGCGGAATGGTAGTGCCGATCATCGGATTCATGATTTTGGTTTCAATTTTGGGTCGGTTCATGGTAATTTTCCTGTCTTTGAGTGGTGTCTTTGCAGCTCACTCTAGCAGAACAGACCTACGGTTCACAAGGAGCGATTTACATGAAACAACGCGTTGTCAGCGGTATGAGGCCAACCGGCAAGCTGCATATCGGTCATTATCACGGGGTACTGGAAAACTGGGTCAAGATGCAGGATTCCTTTGACTGTTTCTTTTTTGTTGCCGACTGGCATTCGCTGACGACGGAATACGCCGATACCTCCGGTATTGCCCAGAATATCCGCGAGATGGTGCTGGACTGGGTCGCATTCGGGCTTGATCCGGCAAAATGCATTATTTTCCGCCAGAGTCTGGTGCCGCATCATTCCGAGCTGAATCTTATCCTGTCGATGGTTACGCCGGTCTCCTGGCTGGAACGCTGCCCGACCTACAAGGAGATGCAGGAGAATCTGGAGGCCAAGGATCTTTCCACCTTCGGTTTTCTGGGCTACCCGGTACTGATGGCTGCCGATATTATTTTGTACAAGGCAATGCGCGTTCCGGTCGGCCAGGACCAGCTGCCGCATCTGGAAATCACCCGTGAGATAGCCCGCCGCTTCAACCATCTTTACGGCGCGGTATTTCCCGAACCTGATGCGCTTCTGACCGAAACCCCCAAGCTCCCGGGGCTGGACGGGCGCAAGATGAGCAAGTCGTACAACAACTCGATCAATCTTTCCGACAGCGCCGAGGAGACCGGCAAGAAGATCATGGGGATGATGACTGACCCGGCCAGGGTGCGGCGCAACGATCCGGGTGACCCGGATATCTGCGTGGCTTTTAACCTGCACCGGATCTACGTGCCTCAGGAGAAGCTGGAAGAGATCGTCCCGGCCTGCCGGAACGCAACCATCGGCTGCGTCGAGTGCAAGAAGATCCTGGTCGGCTGCATGAACGAGCGTCTGGCGCCATTTCGGGCCAGGCGGGAAGAGCTCGCCGCCAATCCCGGCTTTGTCGATGAACTGCTGGAGGAGGGGAGCAAAAAAGCATCCCTGATATCGGATGCCGTGATGACAGAGGTCCGTACGGCGCTGAAGTTCTAAGATGAAAGCTGAGGCGCATGGTCATCGCGATGAACATCTGCCGCTGCTGGACGGTTTTCACGAACAGTACAGCGTTCATCTCGACAAATTCGACGGCCCGATGGATCTGCTGCTGCATCTGATCAAGAAGAACGAGCTGGATATCTGCGATATTTCCATCGCGGTCATCACCCGCCAGTATCTTGAATTCATCAAGTTGATGAAGGATCTGAACCTGGAGGTCGCGGGCGATTTTCTGGTCATGGCGGCGACGCTGCTGCTGATCAAGTCCCGTCAGCTCCTCCCGCTTGACGAACAGGAGGAGCCGGAACTTGAGGAGGACCCGCGCGCCGAACTGGTACGCCGTCTGCTGGAGTATCAGCAGTACAAGGAGGCCGGCATGGTGATCGGTGCACGGGCTCTGCTGGGACGGGAAGTATTCGTGCGGAACGCCTCTGAACCGGTCCTTGCCGCGGCGCAGAGTGCGGAAGGGCCGCTGGAAGTCAGTCTGTTTGAGTTGGTAGAGGCCTTCCGGGTGTTGTTGCAGCGGATTCCGCTTGAGAGTTTCCACGATGTTGCGCCGGGGGATTCGCTCAGCATCGCCGACTGTATCAATGAAATCCTGTCCCTGCTTCAAGAGCAGGATACGATCCAGTTTGACGATCTGGTGAGGGAGGAGTGTACCCGAGAACGGATCATAGTTACTTTTCTGGCGCTTCTGGAACTCAGCCGTCTTAAATTGATCCGTATTTTCCAAGGGAACGGACATGGCTCGATCTGGTTCGTTCCGGCAGTGGCCGCCGATTCTTCCGAGGTCGATCTCACATGAATTCCGAATTAGCTTCGATCATCGAGAGTCTTATTTTTACCGCCGAATCGGCGCTTTCAACCGACCGCATCTGTGAGTTACTGAATGAATTCGAGCGGGAGGATATCAAGGCCGCACTGAAGGATACGGTTGCCTATTATCATGGCCGGGGAGGCGGGTTCGAACTGGTTGAGGTGGCTGGAGGGTGGCAATTCAGAACTCGTCCCGCTTTTCACAGCTATATCACTCGTCATATTAAAACCAGAATAGCAAAATTTTCGCAATCCGCCCTTGAGACGCTGGCGATCGTCGCCTATCGCCAACCGATTACCCGGGCCGAAGTCGAACATCTGCGCGGCGTCGATTGCGGCGGTGTCCTGAAATCATTACTTGAAAAACATCTTGTGCGCATTCTGGGTAAGAAGGATATTCCGGGGCGTCCGCTGATCTATGGTACTTCGAAAGAATTTCTTGAAATATTCGGGCTTAAGGATCTAAAAAGTCTTCCAACACTTAGAGAAATTCAGGCACTGGATGCCGTACCGCAGTACGAGCGCCAGGAAGAGTTGCAGCTTGAACCGGAGAAGGCGATTCCGACGGAGAGCGATTTGCCGTTCGTATAGCGGCAGGGAGGTGAACCATGCAGCGTCAGCCAGCCGTAGCAGGTCAATTCTATCCGGGGAGCGAAAGTACGCTTCGCGGTGCCCTGTCCGGGATGATACCGGAACAGGCCGTCAAACGGGCGGTCAGAGGCATCATCTCTCCCCATGCCGGGTATATCTACTCCGGCGCAATTTCCGGTCAGGTTTTTTCTCGCATCACGATCCCCGATACCGTACTGATCATCGGACCCAATCATCACGGCGCCGGGGCTGCCGCGGCGCTCTATCCGGATGGAGAGTGGGTGACCCCGCTCGGGGTAACTGCAATAAACTCCCGCCTGAATTCGCTGCTGCTTCAGCATGGTCCCTATCTCAGAAGCGACACTGTTGCTCACGATCACGAACATTCACTTGAAGTCCAGCTTCCGTTTATCCAGTACCTGCGCCCGGATGTCACCATTTGCGCGCTCTGCCTCGGTCAGGGCGACTATCCGCCGCTGCGCGATATCGGCTGCGGCATTGCTGCCGCTATTACGGAATATGGCGGGGAAGTGTTGATCGTGGCCAGTTCGGACATGACCCATTATGAATCGGCTGATGTGGCCCGCCAAAAAGACCGGCAGGCGCTGGAGAGGGTCCAGGCGCTTGACGGCAAAGGGCTGCTGGAGATTTGCCGCCTGCAGCGGATAACGATGTGCGGAGTTGCGCCGGCAACGGTCATGATCGAGGCAGCCCTCACGTTGGGGGCGAGTCAGGCGGAACTGGTTGCATACGGTACCAGCGGCGATGTGACCGGTGATAATCGTCAGGTGGTAGGGTATGCGGCGGTGACGGTATTTTGATGCAGTCCGGTTGGCATGTCAAACGGCAGGATGATCCTGAACGTAGTGCCGTTGGAACCATCGCTTTCAACGGTCAGAGTGCCATGGTGTTCCTCAATGATGCGCTGGGTAATCGAGAGGCCGAGGCCGGTTCCGGCCCCTTTGCGAGTAAAGAACGGTTCGAAGATCAGTGGCAGATCTTGCTCACGGATGCCGGGACCGTTGTCGTGAATGGCAATGGTGGCGGTTGTATCACTGCATCCGGTGGTGATCGTAATAGTTCCGCCCGACTCCAACACTTCAAGCGCATTTTTCATGATATTGATCAGCGCCTGACGGATCTTTTCCGGGTCCAAGCGGAATTGCGGCAGCGCTGCGAATGAAACGTTCAGCGTGACGCCCTGTTTTTCAGCCTGTCTGCGCATCAACAAAAGAAGGTCTTTCAAGATCGGAGTCAGATCTCCTTCCCTGAAATTGCTGCGTACCGGTGATGAATAGTTGAGCAGGGCGTTGATAAGCCTTTCGACCCGCTCAATCTCCGACAATGCTTTGGAAAGCATCTCTTTGTCTTCGATACAAAAACCCGGTTTGTCGTGCAGATCGTCAAGTA
>CAIYZD010000100.1 GCA_903930585.1 uncultured Geobacteraceae bacterium
TCAGACGTGTGTCTTCCGATATATGAGTTTATTTCCCGACATTTCAAAGGTGCGGCAGAAAACATAATATTCGAGGAACCCGTGGGTTATGGTCATAATCGCCGCTGCGCCGACAATATAGTGATATGCGGTAAGTTTTTGGTAATGTGTCCATGGGTTAATGCCATACGCCTGGCTGAGAAAGATCAAAAAGAATCCAATCGATATACTTGTCCAGACGCGGGCGTTACCAATACTGAAGTAAAAACTGATCGCGCCCGCAACACCCCAGGAAATTACCGTAACAAGGTCAAACAGATTCATCTGAGTCAACAATTCTAAAAACTTATCCATCATGGACTCCAGCGCGTAGCGATATAATTAAGACTCAGAGTCGACAGCTGTTAATGCAGAAGAGAGTTTTCCCATCATCACCTTACTATTCGTTCCGCTGACAAGAAGTTTTGCCGTACGCTCTATACCCTTTATGAACTTCTCCGCTCTATCGGCATCAACCAGACACGAATTGCCGCCGTTATCAGAAATTTCCTTATCAACAATACCACGACCAACCCTGCCAACAGAGTCGACAACGATCGACTTAACCATCTCTTCCAATTCAGCAAGCTGCTGAAACACAATTTTTCTATCGAGTTCCTGATGTTCAACATCTTTATTATTGTTCACCACTTTGTGAAGAGCAACGCAGCTGTCCCAGATTTCTTGAACGTTTATAAATTCAAGCAGGTTCGCTTCCGCCGATTCGCTCGTATTTTTTGTTGAAAACAGATCAATTTTTGCGCCGGGCACTCCTGCTATTTTCTGTGTTTCAGTGGGTGACGGTTCTATTTCTCTGTCTCCGTCATGAAAGAAACCGAGGGGGTTACCCTCTTTATAAAAAACAATGGCTGTATGCTCATCCGTAAATATGCGCAGGCAGCCGTTCATTTTATCATTTTTTATTTTTTCATTGATGGCGTTTATATCTATCAGCGTAAGATCCCGGTCTTTACAGAGCGGCTCTCCTTCCAGCAGGGCATGAACACACATGGTGAGGTCTTTGGAAAGCTGATAGACATTCAGAGCCCCGCTTCCCGCCGCAACCATTGATTCAGCCAATGATGAGAGAGCCTGAAAACCTGACTCACGCATGCCGTTTTCATCTTCTACAAGGGCACTGAAGAGTCTTCCGGCCTCAAAAATCAGGACAGCTGTGCTGGCCTGAAAGACGAAGCTTGCATATCCAGTAAAAGAACCGTTACTCAGCTTCGCTATAATGTCCGGGAGCTTCAGCTTCGAAACCGCCATATTTTCAAATAAAGGGTTGCCCTTGGGGAGAAGGAGCATCAAAGTCTCCAGTAACTCATTTGTACAATGCCGTTGAAACTAATGTAATTTACAATATGTGTCAAATGTTTACGCAAGCGCTTACTTCCCGTAATTACATGGTTGATACGCTTCATACGCTGTGATATAGGTCATCATATTTCTGAGCTCAGGTGACAACAATGATAATGATTGACCGTCTGATTGAACAGGCCCTTCTAGAAGACATTCATACCGGTGACATCACGACACTGGCAGTTGTTCCCGGAACGCGCCCCGCTTCCGCCAGGCTGATAGCGAAAGAGCATCTGGTTGTTGCGGGCATCGCTACCGCTGCCCGGGTTTTCAGCATACTTGACCCCGATATCCGCTTCAAAGCGTGCCTGAACGATGGCGAAAAAGCGTCTTCAGGGACTCTCCTGGCAACAGTCCACGGAGAGGCCGCGCAGCTGTTGATGGGTGAGCGGGTTGCACTCAACCTGCTCCAGAGGATGTGCGGCATCGCAACACTGACAAACAGCTTTGTCGAAGCGGTCTCCGGAACGAAGGCGCGGATTGTTGACACCCGCAAAACGACACCCGGACTGCGGCAGCTTGAAAAATACGCCGTGCGGGTCGGCGGGGGTATTAACCACCGTACCGGGCTTTATGACGGCGTTCTTATCAAGGAAAACCACATTGTTGCAGCCGGAGGCATCACTGAAGCGATCCGCCGTGCCCGCTCCTACATTCCCCATACGTTGAAAATAGAGATAGAGACCGAGACTCTTGCACAGGTTGATGAAGCTCTTGCAGCCGGCGCCGACATCATAATGCTCGACAACATGAGTCTTGACGAAATGCGTGCCGCCGTTGTCACCATCGGCGGACGAGCTCAGGTTGAGGCTTCAGGTGGCGTCAACCTTGAACGTGTCCGTGCCATTGCAGAGACCGGAGTAGATATAATTTCTGTAGGGGCATTGACCCACTCGCCGCGGGCAATGGATATCTCAATGCTTCTCGACTAGGCGCACTGCACTTCTACAAAACGACCGAGGTAGCATGATGCACCCAAAAGCCGGCACAATATTGCGACTGTTCCGTACTGAATCCGGCTATATATCAGGAGAGTTCCTGAGCAGAGAACTTGGGATCTCGCGGACCGCTGTCTGGAAACATATTTCTGCATTGAGAAACGGCGGTTATTGTGTTGAGGCGGTGCCATCACGGGGCTATCGACTCATTTCATCACCTGACGTTATAAATCCGCACGAAGTGACGGCTCAGTTGGACAGTACAACTATCGGCCGACATCTTGAATTTTTGAAACTGACCGCCTCAACCAATGCCGACGCCTTTCGGTTGGCTGAGAACGGGGCCGTTGAGGGGACAGTGGTTCTTGCGGACGCGCAGTCCGGCGGCAAGGGTCGGCGCGGCAGAATCTGGTCTTCACCTGCCGGGGTCAACATTTACTGTTCAGTTGTGTTACGCCCCGCAATCATGCCGAACGAAGCACCGCAACTGACCTTTCTCTCCGCAGTAGCAGTTGCCCGGGCAATTGAACTGACGACAGACCTGAGCCCTGAAATCAAGTGGCCCAACGATCTTCTGATATCCGGAAAGAAAGTGGCCGGCCTGCTGAATGAAATGAGTGCCGAAACGGACGGCATCAA
>CAIYZD010000101.1 GCA_903930585.1 uncultured Geobacteraceae bacterium
ACCCGGTCTTTCCAGTAATAAGTAGTGCGGGCAATCTTGTGCTGTTTGCGATTGAGTTCGAACCATACGGGTTTCGGTTTGACGCCATCTTGATACACAACGGCTATGCGAATAGGGTTACCTTGAATCATTAATCAAAAAATCTGACGGTCTTGATAAGTCTACCGGCAATTACAGTATCTGCTTCGCCGGCACGAACTATTATCGGCGGCATGGTTGAATTTTCCGGCTGCAGACGGATATGGTCATGCTCTCGGTAAAAGCGTTTCAGAGTTGCTTCACCATCAATCAAAGCAACGACTATTTCACCATTGTCAGCGGTTTGCTGGGGACGAATAATCGCATAATCTCCGTCATAAATGCCGGCATCCTGCATTGAGTCACCTTTGACCTTGAGAATAAAATTGTCCCGACCTTTCAGCCAACTGGTGTCGATTTGGCAAAACCCAAGAATGTCTTCTGTGGCAAGTTCCGGCATTCCAGCTCGAACTATGCCGACTATCGGGACAGCGACAGAGCCGGAACCGGTTCTGCCGACAAGAGCAATACCACGGCTACCGTCTCGGCGATTGACATAGCCCTTGCGTTCAAGTGCTTCAAGGTGCCTTATTGCGGAAACAGTTCCTGCAGTGCCTATGTGTTCTGATATTTCGCGGAGAGTAGGTGGACACCCATGTTGGTTAATATACGCAGAAATGTAGTCGAAAACCTGCTGCTGCCGGTCTGTGAGCGGCTCCATAGAAGACCCCGTATCAAATGATATAGTATATCAGACGATAGCTAATTGTAGGGTGATTCGTCAAGGAGAAAAGTCAGGCTTTTGCTATACAGGCAGGACTGGGACCGGGCGCGCAAGTTGATTTTCAGTGAACTACATCCACAAAGTCGCTCATATCCCAGATTGTTCCGCGCCAATTACTGATTCTTCCCTTATCTTGGCATTTGGGACATATCCAGTAGATATCATCTGAATCGGGTTCAACCCAACCGGCAATTTTCTCCAGACAAGGCTTCCTTTTAGGTCTGCGCCGGCAATACACACTGTATTCCGGAGGAAAATCAGGGTCTGGAAAGGATGCCATTAACACGATGGATGCGAAATATTCACCTAACACTTTTGCTTGAACGGGTTCAGTAATCATTTCACCGTCTTCATCAAGGAAGTGGGTAATATCGGTCATCCATGTGTCAGCCATACAATCTTCCCCTTCAGGCATTTTCCGAAATTCGCACTGCAAGTTTTGTTAGCCGTTTATTCGACTTTCGGTTTTTAACTGCCATTGCCAGCGCCTTTGGTTGACCAATAATTGTAACCAACTTTTTACCCCTGGTTACTGCAGTATATATCAGATTCCGCTCCAGCAAAGTGTAGTGCTGCATTGCCAGCGGAATTACCACGGCAGGATATTCCGAACCCTGACTTTTATGAATACTTGTCGCATAGGCCAGAGAAACCTCATCCAATTCACCAAACTCGTACTCCACAATCCTGCCGTCATACTCTACCCTGATAACACCCTCTATTGTATCAATCGAATCAATCTGCCCGATGTCACCATTGAAAACTTCCTTGTCGTAGTTGTTTACCGTCTGGATAACCTTATCACCGGGGGAAAAGGTTGTGCCGAATCGCGTGACCTTTGGTTCTCCATTCGGATTCAAGGCCTTCTGCAGCTCTGCGTTCAAGGAGTGACTACCGAGTCCACCACGGTTCATTGGCGTCAGCACTTGGACATCCTTGACCGGATGCATACCAAACCTTTTTGGAATACGTTCCGTCACCACCTGAAGCAGTTTAGCGTGTATCTCCTCTGGCGTCTCAGCCGGAATGAAATAGAAATCTGTCAGTTCTCCAGCCTCCCCCTTGAGTGGCATCTCCCCCTTGTTGATCCTGTGCGCATTAACGATGATACGTGAACTTGCAGCCTGGCGAAATATCTCTATCAGTCTTACCGTCGGCACAGCACCGGAATCAATGATATCTGCCAATACCGACCCGGGTCCGACTGATGGTAACTGATCGACGTCTCCAACAATCATCAGTGCCGCACTGGAGGGGATCGCCGCGAGCAGCTTATTCATCAGAGTTACGTCCACCATGGACGACTCGTCGATGACCACAAGATCGGTCTCCAGCGGATTATCCTTACTACGCTTGAAGCCAAAGCTCTTGGGATCAAACTCCAGAAGACGGTGGATGGTCTTCGCCTCCAGACCAGTTGATTCAGATAACCTCTTGGCCGCTCTTCCGGTAGGAGCACACAGAGTGACGTTCACCTGTTTAGCTCGGACTATCAGTAGGATGCTGTTGACAAGCGTGGTCTTTCCAACGCCAGGACCACCAGTAATGACGACCATCTTGTTGGTGAGAGCGAGACGCACTGCGTCTTTTTGGGACTCGGAG
>CAIYZD010000102.1 GCA_903930585.1 uncultured Geobacteraceae bacterium
GGAAACTTGTGACTGGTGAGAGTCAGCGTGACGCGACCGTCACCCGGATCAATCGGCGCCAGTTTGAGGCATGTATATGTTCACAGTTGGTTAGGGAGTTGAAATCTGGAGATCTTTGCCTACTACATATTCGTAATAATCTTCATCTGTTCGGCTACGCAGTCTGGACAGGCACCGTGGCTGAACAGAGCTTCAGAATGCTCGCTGATGTATGTCTCCAATTGGTGCCAGCTCTGTTTGTCATCCCTGGTCTTTTTGCAATACGAGCAGATTGGAATAATACCCTCCAACTGTTTAACACGTCCGAGTGCAGCTTCAAGTTCATTGTTTCTCGTATAAAGTTCTTGCGTACGTATTGTGAGGCGTTTCATCATTTCTTCCTGACTGTAGACGTCAGCAAATGAACGAGTTGTAAGAAAGGCCTGGATGATGCCAAAACTTAAGGTAAAAAAACCACCCGCAAAGATAACATGAGCAAGCCACCACTGGTGTCCCCACGGTTTTGAAAGACAGAAGGAAATCGAGGACTGAGCAAACAAGGCAAATGAAAAGGCATAAATTTGGAGAAGCGGTGAGGTGATGTGGCGCCAATACACAATACCAATGCCGATCAAGGCAAGCAGAATTGAAACTACCTCCATACTAAGTCGTAGCAACGGATTACCAGCCAGCGGAGAATAGCTTACATAGGCTACAACCAAATCAACGACGAGAAAAACAGCGATACCTAGCCAAATCCGTTTTGTGCTGAGACGCACCTCGCTACTGTCAGGCTCATGATTAAAATGTAGCAGTCCGATAAACAGGCAGCACGCCATGATAATTCGCGACACCGGGCCGTATAGAAGAAATAGCCATAAATTGCATTCGGCCATTCGAGTCAGCACCCCATGGGGCAGGTAGACAAGGGTGAATCCAGTCAATCCTTGAGCCACCCAACGGAGTAGCGGCTCGCCGGAAATGCGGTAACAGTACCAGGTGATAACTGAAACAAAAGCACTGATGGCGATGGAGGTACTGATGGCTGCTTCATGAAAGCTATAGCTTAGGAATCGTTGTGATGGCCCAAACATCTGGATATAAGCAATCGCCATCAGGGGGAAAAGCGCAAACCCAGCTCGCAGTCCTGCTCGATAAATGCGGGTCAAAAATATTAGATTATCTTCAGGCATAAATCTTCTCAAGAAACACCTCTTTGATCCATATGGCAGATACATGCTTCCTTTACTGTTTTTCACACACAACCGGCAGAGTAAAATAAAAACATGATCCAAAGCCAATACCATTTGATTCGACCCAGACCCTGCCACCGTGAACTTCTGCAATTCGTTTTACCAGTGCCAAACCGATGCCGGATCCTTCGCTATTTGATTCAATTTTATTAAACAGGCCAAAGATATTTTCCTGAAAACGGGCTTACAACCCCATATACGTTCTGGAACATTCGCCACCTCAGTTAAATATAATTAAAACTATTAAGGCCTAACGGAACGAAATATTTCGCTCGGAAACAGGGAGTTTATCCCAGTATACTTCTTATTTTCCGTAACAACCCAATGGGATTGAGCGGTTTCATTATGAATTCAATCGCCTGATCATCAAAACCGTGATTCTCGAGGATATCGGAAGGGTATCCACTCATGAACAAAGTTTTTATATCTGGTTTCAGTGCCTTGATTTTTTCAAACGCCTCCGCACCATTGCTGTTTGGCATGATTACGTCCAGCAGTAGAAAGTCGACAGAATTATAGTTGTTTATGAAAGCATCAACACAACGATTGCCATCTTCTGAAAGAATCACATGGTAACCGTTTGAAGTAAGCAGGTTTTCCAAAAACATCCGTATTGCCGGGTCGTCCTCTGCTAAAAGTATGGTTTCTGTACCAACGGGCGGCAATAAATTTTGAGTACTAACCGGCGCTTCAATAGTGCAGTCTTCCAATATCGGAATGAATACCGTAAACGTGCTGCCCTGCCCAGGGAGACTCAACACATCAATAAAGCCATTGTGCTGCTTGACAATTCCATACACGATAGCCAAGCCAAGACCAGTCCCCTTGCCGGTATCTTTTGTGGTGTAGAACGGCTCAAAAACTCTTTCAACTGTTTCGCTATCCATGCCGGTGCCGCTGTCAGTCACTGAAATATATCCATAATGCCCGGGGATGCCGTACCCTTTGGAGGCAACGTTTTTTTCATCAATGTACATCCGTCCACATTCCAGTCTTAATGAGCCTCCCGATGGCATGGCATCGCGGGCATTGGTTACCAGATTGACGATAACCTGCTCAATCTGACCGCCATCTACGAGCACTGGCAGTACTGACTCTTGAAGTAACATGGTGATGTGTATGTCTTCGCTAATAAGCCTTTCAAGGAATTTGTGGGCATGCTTCACAATATCGATGAGATTGACACGCGCCAGAAACATTTGCTGTTTGCGACTAAAGGCAAGCAGTCCTCGAGTCAGGTTTGCTGCCTTTTCCGCTGAAGAAACTATCTGCTCAACCTGATTTTTTTGGTCTTTGTTACAATCTCTACCCATGAGCAGCAAATTACTATAACCCATTATAACCGTGAGAATGTTGTTCAAATCATGGGCAACACCGCCAGCAAGCTGACCTACTGCTTCCATTTTCTGGGAATGCCGCAACTGCATTTCCATCTGTTTGCGTCCGGTAATATCCCTGAAGAACGCCACGTAACGACCACCATCAATTGAGCGGAATTGGACACTGGCCTCGACATCAATGATCTTGCCATCCTTGCAGCGATGCTGGGATTCAAAGCGGTCTTCACCCTGTGTGATTATTTTCTCTATCCTGGCTGCGATTTGCACCGGATCTTCGATCGCCTCCAGATCGGAAACAGTCATTGAAAGCAGAGCTATGACGGCTATGAGGATGATTTTATTCATTGTTGTTTGGTTAACGGATTATGAAAGCAGCTTATGCTATTGCAAAAATAAGA
>CAIYZD010000103.1 GCA_903930585.1 uncultured Geobacteraceae bacterium
GCCTCAGGGCATTCCATGGAGTTGTAGTCATAGCTGTTACGCGGAATAACGATAGACCTCGTTGTCCCGTGCTCATGGATATCATACTTGAAGGAAGCATTTTCAAGCCGGCGCGCCTCGATATCGATTATGGCCCCATTATCCTGACCCTTGCGGGAATAGCTGACTAACTCCTGTTTGAGAAATAATCCTTTCTCAATAATATTCTGATGGTACTTCATCCACAAAAATGATGCGTTGATTGCCGTTCTGGTTTCGAACTGAGTACCGGCCTCACCGCCTTCATCAATCATGCGCTGGGTGGTAATTACATCACCAACAGTGAATCCGGTTGTCGATACCGAATACTGTGTTACCGTTTTGACCGGAATGCCCGCAAAAGAACTAATAAGTGGTGCCAGAATAATGATGAGGAAGAGTATCACCTGAACCCGTGACGCCGGAATGCCACCGTGGCCGGAAGAGCCGGGGCTCGAACGTCGCCAAGGTGTAGCAGACCGCTCACTCCGTTGGTCCTCCGATGGACTGACGATAATTTCCTGAAATGCACAGGCAGAGGACTTCCGGAAGTGGAGGTATGGAGGTGTTACGGATTCAGGTATCGTTGAATAATACTGTTTCATGAATAGAGCGTTATGATTTTCATGTGGTACTCCCTCGCCCGTTTACTTGAACCGCGCCGTCAATGCCGTTTCTTGATCTCGTCCATCTGCTGTTTGTAACATTCCGGACAGATGCCGTGACTGAAGAGCGCTTCCGAATGATTGGATATGTAGACTTCCAGCTGGTCCCATGAATTGACGTCATTATGGATTTTCTTGCAGTACATGCAGATAGAGATAATCCCCTCCAGATGCTTGACCCGCGAGAGCGTCTCCTGCAATTCCATGGACTGGCGCTCATGCACCCTAGCCAGTTCCAGCAGAAGCACCTGCATATCGATCAGTTTCCAGCCGCCATTCACGGTCGTTACGACGATCGGCTCATACATCTGATCGAGAGGCCGCGCTAATGCAACACGGACGGCATGGTCGATGCTATCCGTGTCATGCAAAGAAAGAGGTGCATCGAAGTCGTATTTGATGATCAGTTTGAGGGGCTTCTTGTTGTACAGTTCTTTTCGAAATGGTTTACTGTACAGTTCCATAAAGCGCTTGCGGGAAATCATGCCCCGGAGCTGCCCGTAATCATCATCCACAATGATAACACCGGCCAGTTCGGGGTTGGCTTCAAAGGTTTCCTCCACCTTTTTTGCCATGTGGCTGGTCTTGATCAGCACACTCTGTGATTCTACTTCCGCAAGGGTATTGTCCGGACGCATGCAACTCTCCTCTCTACAATGAGTCACGCCTCATGACCAGGACCGGGATCCTTTTTTCCTGATGCAGCCGCTATCAGGATTCCGCACGTGAGCAGCAGTGCCGGAATAACAGTCACCAGCCAGGCCGCAACCGATTTGAGCGTTATCCAGCCGAGGAGATACAATGAGGTACCGGGGTTTTGAATCAGCATGGGAAACGTATGCGGAGACACCGGCGGCCCCCAGGGGAACAGCCACGATCCCAGTTTAAAAAAGGGAACCAGAAGCGCCAAATGGACCGGACAGAGCAGCAGGTTGACCGACTGAAGCGCGACATGGTTGAGCCTGAAAACATGCGCAAGAATGAAACAGATTACCGATGTACCCCATACGAGCGGTATAATCCCGAAGGCGGTGCCGAGACAAAATGTCAGAGCAAGTTTACGAGGTGTTAATCCAGATGCCATAATGCTCTGCAGACGTTTCAGCAGAGGAGATGCAATCCGCTTGAATAAAGGGGCATGCACCATGAGGTGCCGCCCCGATTGTAATAAGCTGTGCGCTCGCTGCATAGAAAACTAAAGTTTAAACTGGCCGACCAGCTGCTGCAGGTGCATGGCCTCGCGAGAGAGTTGTAATGACGCAGCGGCGGTCTCGGTGGCGCCCCGGGCAGTCGATTGGACAACATCGGTTATCCGGGAAATGTTCGACGTAATTTCACTGGTAGTGGCGGTCTGTTCTTCGGCAGCGGTGGCGATCTGGTTGACCTGCATGGTGACGTCGTTAATCTGGCGGAGGATCATCTGTAGCGCCTCTCCCGACTGCGCAGATGATTCGGTACCCTTTCCAACCTCACTCACCCCCTCTTCCATGGCCGCCACAGCCCCCTGGGTCTCGCTCTGAATAGCCTTGATCATCGCTCCGATCTCGCGGGTAGCGCGAGTGGTACGCTCGGCCAGAGCGCGCACCTCATCTGCTACAACGGCAAAGCCGCGCCCCTGTTCGCCGGCCCTGGCTGCCTCGATGGCCGCATTCAATGCCAGCAGGTTTGTCTGATCGGCAATATCCTCAATGGTACCGATGATCTGGCCGATCTGGTCCGAGCGGGCCCCCAGCTCTTCGACGGTTTTGGCGGCATCCCGCACCCGGGAAGTGATTCGCTCCATGCCATGGATGGTCTCCTGCACTACCGATGCTCCGGAACGCGCCGTCTCGCTGGCCCGATTGGAAGTATCGGCGGCCAAAAGACAGCTTTGGGCGATACTGCCCGAGGTAGACGACATCTCCTCGCTGGCGGTGGCCACGCTACCGGTCTGGGAAGCGACCTCTTCAGCACCGGCGGCAATCTGCTCGGCGGAGGAACGAAGCTGGTTTGAAGCCGAGGCCACCTGCACGGCAGACTGGGCGACCTGATAAATGATGCCGCGCAGCTTCTCGATGAAGACGTTGAAGCCGATACAGATGGCGCCCAGCTCATCTCTGCCGTCGTAGGCAAGCCGCCTGGTCAGGTCCCCCTCCCCCTGCGCGATGTCGTTGACAAGTAGTTCGATCTGGGTTAGCGGCCTCTTGATGGATCGGACCAGCAGCGTCATTATGAGCAGGACAACAATGAAGGAACAGGTTTCAATTGCTGCCGAAAGAATCATGGCGCGCTGTTCATCCGCATCCAATCCTTTTTTTACCGTGCCCATCGTCTCGTCATTGATGGCGGCATACTCCGTGATCTGCTTTTCGGTCTGATGGATGGCCTCTTTGTAATCACCAATGGCTTTGTTGGCATCCTGAGTTGTAGGTATTTTACCGTTCTTTATCTGCTCAACAACCATTTTGAAACCGGTCTCGTACCCTTCGAACGACCTGCCGATACCGGCCAGTATCGCTTTTTCCTTCGGTTCATCCTCCAGCCTGTTCAGAACGTCCAGGCGCTTCTTCGCCTGTTCGCGGGCCTCACCCCATTTTTTCACGTATTCTTCGACCTTGACCGGCTCGGCGATATTTATGAAGGCATCCTTCTCATAGCGGCGCATCATGTTGATAGAGGTTTGTAAGCGCTGTGCGTTTTCCACGACCTTCGAGTCCACTTCGATGGCCTTGTCGCTCTTGGCGGCGATATCGTTTATCCAATACATTTCTACCCCGCCCAGAAGCAGCAGAAAAAAAAGAGAGGCCCCAAATCCCAGTATCAACTTTGTAGCGATTTTCATGTAATGTTCTCCTCGGATGGATCGATAACCGCTATTTATGTCTGTTACGGTTGTTCGTTGTAACGTGCCTGCTGACGTTCATTCAGATCCATGCTATCCAGAGGCCGGCCGAAGAAGTCCGTTTGATGGCAGAAATATTTTTTGCTGGTTTCATCCAGGTTCGCCGTGAATTCGTCGCGCCGTTTGCGTCTCAACGTGTCGTACAGCTCGCGGGCATCGCCGTTCGTCAACGCGCTGACGGTATGAGCGTGAAATTTCGAGTGATCAGGGTGGCGGCATACAAAGCTGAAACCGAATTTATGGGCGAAATTGCATTTCGGTGTTTCAACCAGACAACCTGAAGCTTCCGAGGTTACAAATTGTTTTGTAAGACATTTGTTTTTGTTCATGACCGATTCCTTTCTCATTCTGTTAATTGCATGGGTTTATTGTTCCGTCTCCGATTAATAAGAGCCGGAAGGTCTTCACTGGTCAGGATCATATACGAAAATTATGTCGGACGTGTTTGCACCATGTTAATATTGTGTAACGATTTTCGACTCGACAATTTTCTACACAATAATTACATAACCACAACATGCCTGTAACATTACTATGATATTACTTCACGGCATGAACCCATACAAAGCAGACATACACGTCCACTCCAGCCACTCAAATAAGCCCACGTATTGGGCCATGCGTAAATTCAATGTCCCCGAAAGCTACACCTCGCCCCACTATTTGTACCGGGCCGCCCGCGAGCGGGGCATGGATTTCGTTACCATTACTGATCATAACGCCATCAGCGGCGCGCTGGAAATTGCCCACCTGCCAAACACGTTCATCAGTTCGGAGATCACCGCGCATTTTCCGGAAAACGGTTGCAAGGTGCATGTGGTCGTGCTGCATATTTCGGAAGCCCAGTTCCGGATGATTCTGGAACTGCGCAAGAATGTGTACGAGATGATCGCTTACCTTCATTCGGAAAAGATAGCCCATTTTCTGGCACATCCGCTGTATGCACAAAACGAAAAGCTGAATCTTGAGATTCTTGAAAAATCCCTGTTGCTCTTTACCACCTTCGAAATAAAGAATGGCTGCCGTGCCCGCCGTTTTAACGGCTTTGCCAAACGCCTTGTTTCATCACTCAATGAGGCCGTTATCGAACGTCTGACCAATAAATATGATCTGCAACCGTATGGAGCGACCCCATGGGTCAAGGGGATCGTCGGCGGGTCGGATGACCATGGCGGGCTGTTTATCGCACGGGCTCACACCACCGTGTATGACACACCGACAGTTGATGAGTTTATCACCGCCATCAGAAATGGCGACAGTTGGGCCGATGGCGATGATGGCGGGCCGCTGACCATGGCTCACAGCCTGTACGGCATTGCCCACTGTTTCTATCGCGAACGGCTGGGGGAGCGCCGACGTGGTTCTACCCCCTTTATCAGCGCATTGTTGGACCGTTTTTTCAACATCGGAGCAGAAAAAGCTTCATTTCTCGAAAAAATGAAACTTTTTGTCCTGAAAAACCTCCCGGCGTCGCGTAACCATACCGGGAAAAGCTTTGAGGAAATTCTCGACGCCGAGGCGCGACTACTGCTGAATGACAGTGCGTTTCTGGCGGAGATCGGCACTCTCGGCAACAACCACAAAATATTTGCGGTCACGAGCCGCCTCGCCAATCGCCTCATTTTCCACTATACAAGCCGCTTGATGACACTGCCGCTTACCTCGGGTTTCTTCGACTACCTCAATACGATCGGTACCATCGGGCTGGTACATACGCTCATTTCACCCTACTACCTGGCATTTCATCACCAACACAAGGGAAAAGAATTGATACGAGATCTTGCACACGCGTTGCCCGAAATGCATTACAAGGAAGCCCCCGAAAAGATCGCCCTGTTCACCGATACCCTGGATGAGATCAACGGCGTTGCCATCACTATCAAACGTTTGATAAGTACCGCACGGAGCCGCGGAGTCGAATTGACGGTAATCACGGCGGGCGACGATGCCGGAGAAGCGTGTGAAGGAGTAAAGAAGTTCCAGTCGGTAGGCGATTTTGTATTGCCGGAATATCCGGAATTAAAGCTTAACTTTCCACCGATACTGGATGTAATGGATTTCATCGAGCGTGAGGGATTTACCCGCATTCATGTCAGTACCCCCGGCACCGTGGGACTACTCGGATTGCTGATCGCCCGTATGATGAACATCCCGGTTGCCGGCACCTACC
>CAIYZD010000104.1 GCA_903930585.1 uncultured Geobacteraceae bacterium
AGTATGAGGAATTGTGGAAATTAAATCAAGAAATAAAACATGCCTAGGGTTACATATTTAATTATTACACTTAAAGGAGTGTGAGTCTGTCAAAATCGCCGTACACTCTATTCCAGGAAGATAAACCCAGCCTCGATCTCCGAAATAATCGTCCTCCAGAGACTGCGACTTTCAGCTGACAACTGGTTATGTGCGCCTTATCATTGCCTATGAGGATTACGGGATGAGAGGCACATACTTGCTGAGGTCACGGCTATTATGTATCGCGTCCTTCGTGCACTTTCAGAGACTTATTTCGCAGCTTTTGTTCATACATCAGGGTATCTGCGGCATTTAGCAGGTCATCAAGAGAATTTGGGGGTGGCGGGGGATGGTAAACCGCACCAATACTCAAGGAAAGATGATAATCACGCCCCGCATTTGCATTGTGGGCATCAAGCTTACTCTGTAAACGATTCTTGATTATATCAACATGTTCTAAAGAAGCTTCCGGTGCCAGAACTGCAAACTCATCGCCCCCCATACGGGCAATGATGTCCACTTTACGAAACACCTCTCTGAAAACGTTTGCAGTTTCAACTATTGCCGCATCGCCTGACTTATGGCCTAATTTATCATTAATCTGTTTAAGATCATCCATATCCGCATAAAGGACGAGCAGTCCGGTTTTTGCTCTTTCCGATATCCGCAACTGCTGTTCCGCCAGGGTCATGAATCCTCTTCTGTTGTAAAGGCCCGTAAGTTGATCGGTAACAGATAAGGAACGGATAATTTCCTCCTGCTTCTTTCGTTCCGTAATCTCGCGCCAGATAGATCTGCTGTACGTGATATTTCCGTCTTTATCTCTCATCGCTGAGACATTCAAGCTGACGTCGAGGATGCTGCCGTCTTTGCATTTAACCCGACGTTCTGCATCGCGAACCTCGCCCGTGAAGGAAAATTGCTGAAACGACGTCTCCGCATCCTTCGCACTTTCTGAATCGTAAAGCTCGAAAATGGGGCGTCCGATTAGCTCATCCATGCTGTATCCAGTTCTACGAAGCAACGTCCTATTGCATTCCTTGATGCCCCCTGTTGCTAAATCTAAAGAATAATACATATCCGGAGCATTGTTATAGAGATCGTAATATTTTGCCTCCGAATCTTGACGCGCTTCCTCCGCCTGCTTGTGTTCGGTAATGTCACTATGCACTGAAACCCACACTGTTCCATAATCAGGATGATCAAACTTCGTAACTCTAGCATCACACCAAAAGGTGGTGCCGTCCTTCTTGATGTTCTTTATCTCACCGGACCATACTTTGTTTTTGTTTAAGTATCCTATGATCTCTTTTGCGGTTTCTTCCGGACTCTTCTCGGTAGGGGCATTGACTATAGAAACATTATTACCGACAAGCCCGCCCGATTCATAACCAAACATCTCCTCAAACCTCGGATTGGCAAAGAGGATCACGCCATCACTGGCACGGATAAGATAAACTCCTTCGGCAAGATTGGCCATTATAACGCTATGCAGTTGAAGCTCCTTCTCAACCAACTTGCGCTCAATAATATCTGCTTGCAGCATCTCATTAGCTTTTGCCAGCTCAGCCGTTCGCAATTGTACCTGGTAGTCCAACCCGTCGTAAGATTTTTGCAGTGCTTCTTCTGCGCGGCGGCGTTCATCGCTCAGTTTCTTCACTTTCAGCAGTATCTTGATCCTCGCTAGCAGCTCGACAATTTTAATAGGCTTTGTAAAGTAATCTTCTACCCCAACCTCAATACCACGAACATGGTCCTCGCTGGAGATCAAGCCCGTAACCATTATAATCGGTATGTCAACGAGCTTTGGGTCCTCTTTGATCTGTCTGCATAACTCAAAACCGTCCATCCCCGGCATTGCGATGTCGCAAAGTACGAGATCTATCGTCTGACTTTTGATCTTCAGCAAAGCCTCTAGCCCATTTGAGGCGCTGGCAACTTCATAG
>CAIYZD010000105.1 GCA_903930585.1 uncultured Geobacteraceae bacterium
GTATGAAGTTGCCAATTATCAACCGAAGTATGTTAAAATCAAACGAATATGGTACATCACGCTCTGTTATTACGTAACTACCATCAGACAGCATAGTTTGATGGGCGCGATAGGCATCGGTGTAGGCCACCGAGTAATCATTTCCCTCAAGGAAGTCGACCAACGTTTGGAGATGGTCAGGATAAAATATATCGTCGTCATCCAGATACGCAATGTATTTTCCCTTTGCGGCCCTAATGCCCGTATTCCGGGCGGCGGCAAGTCCCCGGTTTTGCTCATGCCGGAGATAGACGATTGAAGTATCCATCCCCTTGACAAGTATTTCGACATCTTGCCCAGCATCATTAATCACGATGATCTCGAAGTCCCGAAACGTCTGGTCAAGGATGCTTTGAATGGCCTCCTTCAGCACGTCGGGGCGATTGTGGGTGGGTACGATGACAGAGACAAGGGGGGGAGGCGACGCTGAAGCCGGTTCAGTGCTATCATCTGTAAAGTCGGCCCACTCCAGAATATGGCCTCGCTGTTTCATGTGTGATGTCATGTTGGAACATTCTCCGCATTCGGGTATCACACAACGCCCCTCCCTTTTACTCGACACCCTGATGGCACGGTACGAATCGTTGTTCCAAAATTCCTCTATGGTCTGCTGCAACGCATTTCCGAAATCGTATTCCCCTCGTTCCAGCTTCTTCTTGAAGTGGAGCTCACCTCCACAGCACGGAAAGACCTCTCCATCAAAACCGATCAACAATTCGTTCTCAGTCCCGCTACAACTCTTGGGAGCAAATCCCTGACTGAAGAGCGGTTCGTGAAACAGCCTTACACCAAGTTGGCCTGCCAATTGTTCCGATTCCCTGACAATCCGGTCAGACAGCTCCTGATAAAAGAACAGCGACTCATTGTCAGGCAGTAAGTTGCCATCCTTGTCGTTGCGGATCTCACGAGGGTAGAACCTGCAGTAAAACACATTGACGGCAACAGCACCCACTTCGCGAGCAAACGTTATCAGCTGGGGCAGCTCCTCCACATTACAACGCATGATAGGGATTGAAAGCTGTAAATGCTATACCTTTCCCACGTTCCCTGCGGAGCGCAGAAAAGTCCCGCACCTGTCGGCAAATCTTATCAAACGTGTCAACCTGCATAAGCCGATGGTATGTCTCCTTGGTTGCAGCATTCAAAGAGATATTAAGCATAGTGACACCACACTCCAAAATGGCTTCACTCACCTCGCGATTCAGAGCTATACCATTGGTGGTTATGGTGATGCCAACGGATGGATAGGTAGTGTGCAAATATTTCAGAATCGGCACAAAGTCACGGCAGAGCAATGGATCGCCAGCTCTTGCCAATATCACCTGTCGGTAATGCTCAAGATGAATGTTTTTGGCAATGATTCTCAATTTTTCGAGCGTCATCATGCGACCAGAGCGGCTGTTGAAATAATTGTCACCGCAAAAAACACAATTTGCGTTGCATCTTTCGTTCAGAAAGAAGTGAGCAGAATGGGGTAACTGTAGTGACCTTCCGTCATTTGCCTGGTTACAGCTCTGTGCTGTTGTCACGGGACACTCCTGTTTCAATATATAAGATTGAAGCTTACCACCAGCACTTGCTTATTTGAAAGACAGACTTAAAACATCTACTATTTTCTTGCAGGCATTACCGTCACCATACGGGTTGTGTGCTTTTGACATTCTAAGATACTCATCTTTATCATCAAGAAGGAGTTGAACTCCTTTTACGATCATTTCTTTTTTCATCCCCACTAGCTTAACCGTACCAGCTTCAACTGCCTCGGGTCGTTCGGTCTTTTCTCGCATCAACAGTACCGGTTTGCCAAGCGACGGGGCTTCTTCCTGTACGCCGCCCGAGTCCGTAATAATCAGGTATGACAAGGACATAAGATATACAAAAGGCAGGTAATCAAGGGGATCAACCAGAAAAATCTGTGGAGAGTCAGACAATATTCGGTGTACAGGTTCTTGTACTTTTGGGTTAAGGTGAACTGGATAGATGATTTGAACGTCAAATCGTTGTGCAATTTCATGAAGTGCACGGCATATGTTTTCTAGCCCTTGTCCAAAGTTTTCACGACGATGTCCAGTAACCAAAATCAATTTCTTTGATGGGTTTAAAAATATGAACTGCGATGCCAAACTCTCTTTAAGAAGCAGATCTTCGTTAATACGCTTTACCATCTGGAGAAGAGAATCGATAACAGTGTTGCCGCAAACACGAATTAGCTCATCAGACACACCTTCAGCCAGCAGGTTACTGCGCGCAGCTTCAGTCGGGGCAAAGTGAATCGCGGCAATCGATGCAGTCAGTCGTCGATTCAGCTCTTCAGGCCATGGGGAGTAGATATCACCTGTTCGCAACCCTGCTTCAACATGGCCGACTGGTATTTTTTCATAAAATGCAGCCAGACTTGCCACAAATGAGGTGGTTGTGTCACCATGCACCAGAACAATGTCAGGATGTTCTGCTTGAAGTACCGGCTTAAGCCCTTGTAAAACGCCACTTGTTATATCAAATAGATCTTGGCCGGATTTCATTATGTTGAGATCGTATTCCGGATGTATGTCAAATAAATCCAGTACTTGATCCAACATATGTCTATGCTGAGCAGTTACGCACACACAAACTTCAAACGTATCATACTTGTTACGTAAGGCTTTGATCAGCGGAGCCATTTTAATGGCTTCCGGGCGAGTGCCAAATATTATCATTACCTTGTATTTATTATTTAGTGACATTCTTTTAAAAGTACTCATCACCCTATTTATCGGCGCCTTAATAATTTCAGATATTCCTGTCCAACTTTTGGAGACGGTAATCTTACTAAGAGATTCCGGTCTTTTGATAAACAGATGTTTTTTAACTCCTGGCAAAATTGTGTGGTAACTCCACTGGTAGCTTGCTCAATGTTTGTAATTATCTGTATGGCGTGGTCCCAATCACCAATTTTGGCTTTATAGAATGCTAAAAGAAGGTGCAGCAATACGGGATGATTTCCGATCTCAATTGCCCTAAATAGCATATTTGCGGTTTGATTGGCGTAGGCAACGTCAAAGCCATGTGCATCAAGCAGTACCGATGCCACGTCCATGCATGCGAGCTGGATACGTGTTGGATCGTCGTTTAGTCCGGAGTATAAGCGCTCAACCAGCAGAGAACCGCCATGCTGTGAAACCGCATTCTCAAAAGTTCTTCGACCGGATTCACGAATTTCAGATGGCATAATTTTGGTCATACTATCGTCATGAATTCTATACGCGTAAAGCAAGTCAGGCAGGTGGATGTAGTCGAAATGTTCCCTGATGCGTAGCCACATGTCCCAATCTTCCGCACCTTCCAATGATGTATCATAAAGTCCCACCTTTTCCTGGCAAGTCCTTCGGTACATAAAGGCAGTAGTCCCTGGATTACCGGCAAGAAGCCGCACACAGGAATAATCCTGGTTGCTGGTGTGTCTGCTGATCGGAACGCCCTGTTCATTCATCCATACGAATGAGGAGAGTGCAAAGCCGACCGAAGGGTTATCCACAAGGGCTTTGACAAGCTTCTCCAAAAAATGGGGCAGACAATAATTGTCGGCAGAAGTCCAGGTAAGTAAATCGCCGCGAGCGACGGTAAAACCGGTGTTTAAGGCAGCGGGCAGGCGCATGTTATTCTGGTGGATAACACGTATGCGGGGATCATTTAGAGAATCCAAATATTCCTTGGTATTATCAGTGGAACCGTCGTTAACGATAATA
>CAIYZD010000106.1 GCA_903930585.1 uncultured Geobacteraceae bacterium
GGAGTTTCCGGACAGAAACTTCCTCAAAAAAACAGGCGTCCAATCGGATTGGACGCCTGATGAACATAAAATCGGTGTCAAGCAGTTCTACTTGCGCAGAACTTTGATAACCGCCGAAAAATCTTCTTCGCCAAGACCGGCATCGACTCCCGTCTGGTACACCTTGCTGGCCGATTCTGCTGCCGGAAGGGTCAGGCCGACAAGGCGGGCGGCATTCATGACCATATGCAGTTGGTCGTTGACATATTTGAGGGCCAGACTGCGGGAAAAGTCGCCGCGAGCCATGGCGCGCCCTTTCTGGTGGAACAGCGGCGAAGCGACACCGCGGGTATCGAGCACTTCCAGAATCTTGTCGGCGGTGAACCCCATCTTCTCGCCGAATACCAGCCCTTCCGCCAGTACCTGCACCAGCTCCGCCTGCACCAGATTTACGATAAACTTCATCTTGGTGGCATCGCCGATCTGTCCGACATGAATCGTATTAAGTCCGAAAAACGAGAACGGCTCTCGGCATTTGCCCGCCAACGCCGGGTCACCGGCGGTAATAATGGTCATGAGGCCGTTGACTGCGTGGTCTTTACTCCCCCATACCGGCGCATCCAGATACTGAACATTTTTCCTGGCGCACTCTTCGGCCAGTTTCATCGTGGTTTCAAGTGAGTGCGAACCCATATCCGCAAGGATCGTCCCGCTGTCGATACCGGCCAGAATGCCCTGATCGCCGAAAAAGAGCGGCCCCAGTTCATCGCCTTCGGGAACGATTGCGATGACAAGATCACGTCCCTTGGCAGCTTCGAGCGCGGAAGAGGCCGTCACGGCTCCCGTTGCGGCCAGCTCCTGTACAACCGCCAGCTCAGTATCAAACACGGTCAGTTCATAGCTCCCCTTGGCCAGATTGGCAGCCATATGTCGTCCGACTGTACCAAGTCCAATAAAACCTATTCTTTGTAACATACGATACCTCCAGTAAACGACTACCATAAAATAATGCTTCAATTTATATGAGTTTTTGCCGACTGGCAATAATCAAATACTCTTGCCGCCGCTTTTTTATCCGTTTTGTCTCATCGTGACACCGTAACGCCAATCCGGTCACAGATGCCTGATAATTTACAGCTCGAACAACGGGGTGAAACCGGATGACAATGATTTTGCCCGAAAGCGACGAGCAGATCGTTAATCTCGATCCAATATTCGGGAGGGAGGTACGATCTTAGCGCCCATTCAGTTGCTTCCGGGTTTTTTGTCGAAACATAGCCGAGGCGGTTGCAGATACGGTGAACGTGGGTATCGACGCAAATTCCCGGTTTACCGAAACCGAGGGTCATTACCAGGTTGGCTGTTTTACGGCCGACCCCTTTAAAGGTGAGCAACTCATCAATCTCGTCCGGCACGATCCCGTGGTACTCTTTCACCAGCGTCCGGGAAATCCGGGCGATCTGCTCTGCTTTGGTATGATAGAAACCTGCCGGATAGATAAGCCCGGAGATCTCTTCCTCGGAAAGTTCCGCCAGCGCTTCGGGGGTCTGGGCCCGGTCAAAAAGCCTCGCCGATGCCAGGGCCGTCACTTCGTCCTTGGTACGCAA
>CAIYZD010000107.1 GCA_903930585.1 uncultured Geobacteraceae bacterium
CCGAATCCGACCGATGCCATTTCCATTTTCTTGTGCGGCAATGACGACAAGTGCTTTCTTGAACGTTTCCCTTCCGCGGACGCCTTCCTCCAGGCCCCCGAGGTAGGTCTCGTCAACTTCTATCCTATATTTCGCACTATTTGAATCTCCTTGTAGGGTATTTTTGTTGACGGTCTGTTCTGAATGTAACCTGACTTTCACTCCATTTTATTCAAAGTAACATGTATGTCAATATTTATTTGACATACAGACTCCAGAATGCTATATGGCTGTCTGGAGGTAGTTATGGAACTAATTGATTGGGCCAAGCTTCAAGAAGAGCTACTGAAAGCGCAGATAGGAGTTATTCGCAACTATCTGAGAAGTGCTGAACCTGATGAGCATACGAGAAAGTCATCTCAAGGTAAAGGTCTGTCACATATTGGTATTATTACAGACGTACTTTCTGTCGCAGGTTCACCACTGCATGTCTCCGAAATTATCCGACTGGTTTATGAACAGCATGGGATTACCCTGGATCGTGAATCGGTGGTTTCGGCTCTGACTAAAAAAGTAAAAAAAGGAGTGGCGTTTATCCGAACAGGTCCGAATACATTCGGACTAAAAGAGACATAGCGAATGTCAGCCCCGGACGACATTGGCAGCTTTTCCGTAGCTCATCTGCCGATCGTGAAAGAATACGCTCAGCGCATGGGACTTGTAGAACATATTGATAATGCCCTTAAGTGCGGCATGCACACAAGTCCAGGCAAGATCACACTGGGCCTTATCATGAATATTCTGTGCGGAAGGTCACCAATTTACCGGGTAGAGGAGTTTTTCAAGATGCGGGATGTGCCACTTCTTCTCGGAGATGGCATGACTGCGGAGATGTTTAACGATGATGCCATCGGACGTGTTTTGGATCGCATCCATGACTACGGCACATGGAAACTGTTTTCTGAAGTTTGCATTCAGGCTTTTCGCAACTTCAATGTGGATTGTTCGATCATTCACCAGGACACCACCTCTGTGAATGTATGGGGTGAATATAAACCTGGGGCTGGCGACCCCATGCAGATCAATCATGGCTATAGCAAGGATAAGCGGCCCGATCTCAAGCAGTTTGTCTTGTCGCTTCTCTGTGCGGAGGGCAATCTCCCTTTCCATGCCGGAATACTTGATGGCAACTCATCAGACAAAAAGATCAACGGGAATATCATTACGGAGCTTCCCCGGATCATGGCGCGGTATGGAGCTGGAGAACATGAATTCATTTATGTTGCCGATTCTGCTTTGGCTACAAAGGATAATCTTTTGTTCATGAAAGATGGCATCCACTTTATCACCAGACTGCCGGAGAACTTTGGTGCTTGCGCAGAATTAATCGGCACAGCCGTCGCTGACAATGGTTCCTGGCAGGATGTCGGGCAACTCTCGTGTCGGATAGTAAAGGGCAAAAACATCTGTGCCAGCTATCGCATACAGGAAACGAATGTTGACCTTGCCGAGAGCAGCTATCGTGCGCTGATCGTACACTCCGATGCCCACGACAGACGTCGGCGGAAACGCATTGAAAAATCCGTTCAAAAAGACAAAACCTCACTTGACAAAGCGGCTGATGAGTTGAGTCGTAAAAAGTTCTTTTGCCTCCCCGACGCCCAGGCGGCAGCAAAGGAGTTCAAGCAAGGAGATTTTCATCAAGTGTCCTTCGTCTTTGAGGAACAGCCCGTATATAGCCGTGGACGGCCATGCAAAAATGAAACACGCACTGTGAAGAATCTGGTTTACGCAGTGGCGATCAAGGTAAGTGAAAACAAGGAGGCTATTGAAGAACTACAGGAAAAGGCCGGATGCTTTGTCTTGCTAACCAATGTGCCGACAGAGAAAAAGAACGCACTGGAAATCTTAAAAACATACAAGGAACAGGATGGTATTGAAAAAAACTTTGGATTCCTTAAAGATCCGCTCGTAGTCAACGATCTGTTTCTCAAAACACCGAGCCGCATTGAAGCATTGGGACTTGTATTGGTGTTATCGCTCCTTTTATGGCGACTCATGGAAAGAACCATGAGACAAAAAATCAAGGAGAATAATTCGAAACTTACCGGATGGAACAATTGTAAGACGACAAAACCGACATCATTCATGATGGTTTCAAAGTTCATAGCCGTTGTCGTTGCGATAAAAAATGGCGAACGTTCCCTGTTTACGCCTCTTAATAAAGTGCAGCTTGCATATCTCAATGCATTGGAAGTTAACCCTGACATATTTACTAAAATGGATTTAACTCCAGATGGCATCAGTTCCGGATAGTTTTGGACCGTTTTGCAGCCGGTCGGAAAATGTCATTTTGGACTCAACGTTTAGTGCGAAATATAGGCTTCAAAGTAATCTTGCCGGACATATTCCCGTTTTGACAGCCAGCCGAATAATGCCGAGGCA
>CAIYZD010000108.1 GCA_903930585.1 uncultured Geobacteraceae bacterium
CCCATTGCTTGTCGTAGCTTGCCAGTTTTCATGGACCATGGAAGATGGCAAGGGTCCCATCAATATGGCGATTTACCCAAAATTTGGCTTTGATGTAGTTACATCGATATTCATCTTTAGGAATCTTTAGCGCCAGGTTTTCAAATTTTACGCAGTTATCGTGCTGTACTGTTCTTTCAAAACGTTCGCACAGGACATCATCAAGATTTGGTCCGATATATGGCATTAATGCTGAACCGTCTTCTCTTGCAGGGTACGAAAATTTTCGGTTGAATGCTGGAAGGTACGTCTTTCTCAGGTCCTGGCTTGCTTTCTTCATGGTTGTAATGCCCATCAATGCAAGTCCTTTGGGTAAGCGTTCCTGATGGGTAGAAAACTGCCACTGGCTTCAGGAGAGTAAGCAGCTATCATGGTTATACCGAGATGCGTCATGGCCCTGCCAAATTGCGCCGGATTGCTCTTGTTAACCTTGCCGCCAGTCAGGCGTATGCCAGTAATGACTGCCGCGATCTGAATATAAACTGCAGAACAGGCCTCGTTTTCAATAACTTCCTTTATGCCTTGGAAGCTGCTGTTTAAGTCCCTTCTTGGGCGCAAAAGAACATGGAGTAGTGCTCATTGGTGACGTCATCCATGGTACTGATAAGATCCCACTTCTGCCCCGGAGCCCACTCATGTGTGCTGCCGTCTTGATGAATCTTCATGCCGGGAAGGGCTGACGCCTCGCGGCGCTTACGATGAGCACCTTTTCGTTTGGACTTCGGAATTACCTTTGCCTGCTGTAGCTGAATTTTTACCCAGGTATAACTCCGGGTCCCACCTTGCTTTGTGTACCAGTCGTGAAAGTGGCTGGTGTTCCGGCCTTGATGGCGACAGCTGTAAAGATTAACAAGCGCGATCACTTCATCAACCGGGGCGCGGCGGTGAGACACCTGAGTAAGCCGCTTATCAGCAATGCCATCGAGGCCGCTTTCTTCAAAACGGTCAACGTAGCGATGAAATCTACGAGCACTTACTCCAAGAATTAGGGCCGCCTCCTCTTGAGTGAGACGATTATTACACCAACCGGCATAAGCTTCTTTAAAACGCATCTGTTTGGTCTCCTGTAGCCATCTGGTTTGTTTCATTTGTTGCCCTCTTGGCAACATATAAAAACCGGACAGAATATGTGCTACAAGACCAGACAGATTATAAACCAACTACAGAATTAAATATCCAGTTGACAAAGCAATTTAAGTTATGTACAGTTAAAAAAAAGTGGTTTCGTTATAGTCAAAAAATGTTGCGATGCGGATTCAACGGCTGAAGCAGTTTGGTATTCCATTTTAGCGTATTATATTTTGTTTAAACGATAGGGGGATGAAAATGGGAGTTTATTCGACTAGTGGTAGTGGTGTAGATTGTACTTCACAAAAAGAGCAAATAAAAATGGTATGGGCGGCACCTAGGATTAGTACATTAGAAATTCATCGTACACTGGGGGGGGGGGATCTAATTCAGATAGTAATGGTGGATCACATTAGAGTATCTTGCTGAGAAATGAATAGAATGTTTTAGAGCCACTTATCAGTATTAATATCTGATAGTGGCTCCTTTATTATAGCTTGTAATGCCCCGTCCTTTGGGCGATGTCAGCGTCCGATGGCTTTGCCTATGGATTCATCTGTAAACCCTGCCTTGAGTTGTCCCCATAATTCAAGGTGAAAGGAGTAGCAGATGAACAGATTACAAGAGTTATCTCACTTACTTTGGCATTATCAATACCACATTGTGTGGGTTCCAAAGTTTCGGTATCGATTGCTACGCGGTTCGGTTGCGGAGGAAGTGTTCAATTGTATCCACGTATTTGCCGGTCGCCTGGGATGCAATATGTTGAACTTAATGTGCAACCGGATCATGTACATCTTCTGGTAAAGGTACTCACAAAAGTATCGATATCGGGCTTCATGGGTTCAGTTAAGTGGCAAACGGCAATTAGTATCTTCGAGAAATTTCCGTACCTATAGCGAACGCCCAAACTAGGGCAACATTTTTGGGCTAATGGTTATTGTGTGGACACAGTTGGATTAGATGCTGAAATGATACAAAAGTACATAAATATCAAGAAAAATATGAGCGCGAACAAGATGAAAAATAGTGAACTCCGTGCGCAACTTCGCGTGCCTTTTATGAAGACATGCAACGACGCACCCTCTGGGGTGCTTATGCAAAGCCCCGTCCTTTGGGCGGGGATTCAGACGCCGTTTACTACAAAATAATTATCAATTGTGTTTGTGAGTGTAACTTAGTGTTATGAATTTACTGTATGGCGTGTTTTGTCGTTTTGGTCATTTTTCTCAGGAAACAATCAAGTGCATTATGCATCAGATGGCTACTTGTGAAGGCGATGAGCGCGCTATTTGGCTTGATGATTCTTGTGGGTTGGGGCAGATAGTAAATACTGCATCGGATGATTGGCAGAAAGATCCTTTGTCGTTTAGGGATGATGAGCGTAATCTGGCTTTTGTAGGATATGGGCGTCTTGACAACAGAGAGGAACTCTGCGCTGCATTAGGTTTAGATGTAACTCAACGCGTAAATATTACAGATAGTTTAATTATTCGTCATGCTTACTACAAATGGGGGGGACGATGTGCTGAAAGATTGTTTGGTGATTGGTTGTTTGTTGCATGGCATCCTGCAGAAAATCGGCTATTTTTAGCACGAGATCATTTTGGGATTGTAGCATTATATTATTATGTCGATAAGAATGTGTTTGTGTTTGCAACCTCGCGACAAGCACTGCTGGCGCTTAAGTTTATACCCACTGAATTAGATGAATTATATTTAGCTCAAGTTTTGACATGCTGGCCTGCCTATCACGGAGAGCGTACCGTTCATTTGCCTATCCGCCGTCTACCACCAGCTCACCACCTTGATGTTACTTCGGACCGTATTGTTATTCAACAATATTGGTTTCTGGAGAAAACTCCTGAACTGCATCTATCCCGACGAGAAGATTATATCACTACGTTTCGCGAGCTATTTGATGCTGCTGTTAAAGTTCGTCTGCAACCACTTGATTATCTTGAAGGAACGCAGGGGCAGATTGCTTCATGTCTAAGTGGAGGACTTGATTCAAGCGCTGTTACGGCAACTGCTGCTAAATTACTAGCAGGCGAGGGAAGGCGGGTTGCTGCATATACTTCAGTACCAATGTTTGACACAACCTCTTTTACAAAAGATAGATTTGGGGATGAATTGCCTTTGGCTGAAGTCACAGCTTTTTTCTCGGGTAATATTGACATAACAACTATAGATGCTGCAGAATGTACTCCTGTTCAGGGGATCAAAAAAATGCTGCAAATCTGCAATGAACCGATCCACGCCGCCGCAAATATATTCTGGATGTTGGCGCTAAGAAAAGCTGTCCAAGCCAATAGCAGCAAAATATTGCTTATTGGTGCATGTGGCAATGCCGGTGTTTCTTGGGCCGGTGATATCTTTTCTCAATCAGTTGCCTTTCAGTTGCGTCAGTTAGGGTGGAACAAGTGGACTAAGGAAATATTAAAACGAAATATGCCTCCAAGTTTATTGGCAATATGGCGACGTCGTCGCATCGATATGGATCTATTGTGCCGCACTTCAGCGATAAACCCCGCCTTTGCCCGCCGTCTTAATATTTTTGAACGTCGCTTTAATGATCCAGCAGAGCGATTTCCACGAACATCACTGGATCTTCGCTCTTTTATTCAACCCGGGCGGTCTATGTTCGGTGCCTTGCAAGCGGAATTGGGAGGTGCTTTTGGTCTTCAAGTGCGAGACCCAACTGCTGATGTGCGTCTACTTGAATTTACCTTTTCAGTACCTGATTATATCTTTATTGATCCGAAGACTGGTATGGATCGTTGGCTGATTCGCGAAGCGATGAGCGGTCGTCTTCATGATGATGTACGTCTTAATCGTACCCGTGGCCGACAGGCTGGCGACTTGGTGCCTCGTTTACGTGCCAGTGCCGGAGAGGTTGAAGCTGCTCTGAATGAGTTAGCACGTGGGCTTGCCGCTGAATATGTCGATGTGCCGTATATGCGCCAAGTCTGGCAGATGATTCAGGCGCAGGATACGCCGGAGGCGTTTGACAAATCAGTTACGATTCTTACTCGTGGCATTATGGCGGGGTTGTTTGTGAATGGTTTCTATAAGTAATTCCAATTCCAAATCAAAGCCTATCCTCGTTGGCTCGTCTTCGGTATTTGAACGTACTGATCAGTACGCTTCGACACCTCATCCTCACCGCCTTGATTTCATCTTTGATTATAAGGCGATCATTTCGTAGGGCACATTGCGGGTACCCGGATTAGCTGCCAGTTGCGTATTAATGGGTCAATATGGATATTCTTATAATTCATCAAAACTTCCCTGGTCAGTTTAAAGCTTTGGCTCCAGCCATGGTTTCTTTTGGTCATAATGTCACGGTGCTTACCCAACGAAATGTAAGCTCCGAAGAATGGCATGGCGTTAAAATCATTCGCTATCGGGTGACAAGGCGTTCGACTCCAGAAATCCA
>CAIYZD010000109.1 GCA_903930585.1 uncultured Geobacteraceae bacterium
AGAGGCTGTTGGTTTGCTCAGAACCAACCGGCACGGCATACCGGGTATCAAACAGGTTGTAGATCGAGGCCGAGAGTTCCACTCCCTTCACAAGATCACGGTTCAGCAGCGTCAGGTTAGCGATGGCGGCGCCGGCAATCTTGTCACCTGCCGCATTAAGACGGGAACTGCCATAGAGCGTTTCAATGGTGACAAAACTTTTCTTTGCAGGGAGAGGTGCAGTCAGTGATAGCTTTACCAGACTTCCGGGGGAATTCGCGAGGGTTTGAGCGCTTCCCGGCGTTTTGCTCTCCTGATAACAGTAGCTTAACCGCCCGCTGAACCCGCGTTCCCATTTTCCTTCAGTTTGCAGCTCAATCCCTTGCGACTCCAACCGGCTCTGGTTTTTGAAAACCGCCAGACCGTCAACAGGGTCAGTGGTCTGCTCCAGTAGATTGTCAATGCGGGAGTAGTAAGCTGTTGCCGTTGTTTTAAGGTTGTTGCCGAAGAATTGGTCCCAGCCCAGTTCCAGAGTACGGATTTTTTCCGGCTTAAGGTTTGTGTTTCCTTTTATGCCGACCTGATCGTTGTAATACTGTTCATAGGCGTTGGGAGCACGAAAGGCTTCGCCGTAGGAAAGGCGCAGTACGGTGCTATTCTGCGGTTTCCAGATCAGGGCGCCCCTCGGGTTGGTCGTGTCGCCGAAGTTGTCGTAGTGATCAAAGCGTAAGCCGGCATTCAGGATCAGATTGTCCAGGATGTGGTATTCGTCCTGTAAATAGTAACTTTGGATCACGTTATGGTGGGTGTCGTTCAGCACCATGTGAGCGGTTGGAGTAATATCATCGTTTCGCTGCTGCTCGGTGAACTGCCATCGATGTTCCATACCGAGTGTCAGCAGGTGGTTGCCAAACGTTTTGGATGCGTACAGATCGCTGCCGATCCATTCGGCTACCGTGATATCCCGGTTCAGAGTGCGCACACCGGAGTAATCCAGTGGATAGTCGCCCCTATACTCGTAACGATTGTAGGTCAGGCGTGCGTTGAGAGCGGCCCAGTCACCATCCCGGCTGAAGTTGAGACCGGCCAGAGTGTGACGGTCACTGGTCTTTTCACCGGGATCGTTAAAGATGGAGTAGAAGGAGGCGGTTGGGACACTCTTGTCTCTGTTCTGGTGCAACAGCAACAGAGACAAGTCCTTCCAGACGATCTTGGTCAGGATATCCCAGGAGTTTTCGCCATCCAGACCTTGAGCGACGCCGTTGTTGGTGGCAGCGTATTCGGGAAACGACAGACGTTTCCGCCCCGCGCTATCCCGGTAACTGCCTGAAAACAACAGGTCAACGCCGTTCGACAATTTGCCGCCACCGGTGGCGCGACCGGTCCATGTATTGAAACGGCCACCTGAGGAGGAAATCTCGCCACCCTTAAGATCCTTACCACTGATGGTGATAACGTTGATGACGGCCAGAAAGGCGTTGGTGCCGTAGAGAGACGATCCCGGTCCCCGGATGACTTCAATACGGTCGATGAGATCAATGTCAACCGGAAAGTCGCTGCCGATGGGGGCTTGTTCATAAACTGCGTCGTTCATTCGGTGACCGTCAATCAGCACCAGCAGGCGGGTGCCATAGTCCCCCAATGGGCTGAAGCCCCGTAATCCGACGAAGCTGTAGCCGCGATTGTAGGTAGTATAAAAACCGCGCACCGAGTTCAGAATTTCAGACAGGGTGCGGTAGCCACCCTTATGAATATCGTCAGATGTGACAATGGAAACGGAAGCAGGGGCATCGGTCACTTCCTGCTGGTACTTGCTGGCTCCGATTACAGTGGTGACTTCGGTGCTCATGAGTTGTTCAAATGAATTAAGAGAGCCTTGTTCATCCTGGGCCGATGCCGATACGGAGAACATACTCAGGAAAAGTACAGACAGAGCAACACGCATACGAATGAAGCCTGGCATGTGACCCTCTTTATTACTCCAATGATCCGGAGTCATCCTCTCCTCCATGCCTGACATCAGACAACATCAGGGAAGCTGTCTAAGTAACTTCGTCCGAGTCCCGTACTCCGGATTGCCCTGTGCATATGCTCCGGGATATTGATCAGTCTGGATTCCTTACCGCGGATCCTGACGCATTCTCTCCATACATGGAGGAGTTGCAAGCCACTCATGTCGATTTTGTTTATCTTGGTACAGTCTATGTTAACTCTTGTATTCTGATTTGATCCCACTCTTTTCAGGAAATTGGTCAGCGAGCCCAGTTGCTTTACAACTCCGGTTATACTCCAGTCTCCCGTCAATTCGTGTTTGTGGTTTGTCGTCTCTGGTATCATGGGGCAGGCTCCTGATTACTCTCATGTTGTTTTTAATGGATTACCTGCCGATGACAGGTAGTGGCACAGGTAAGACTTATGGAGAGGAGCAATTAGTGCGCCAGATAAGGTTGATAATTAGGTATTGTAACGGTATGAAGTTGTTAATGATTACGGAGAGTAACGTGGCAGGCGGCACAATCCCGTATGGCGCTATCTGTCAATAGTAACATTTTCGCCATATATGACAGGAGGCGGGAAGGAATATCGTACTTTTTGCATTACCGCTGCAGGAGGGTCAGGCAGTAGGACTTGAAGTGACTAAGATCTATGGGAGGATGTTGCAAGTGGAAGCTTGATAAAAAACATGGTTTCACCATCAGAGCATCGGAAACCAACGTTACCTCCAAGATAGCGCTCTCCAAAGAGTTTCATGCTGTATGTTCCAATACCGCGATCAGATAAACTTTTTGTACTGAATGAACGCTTAAACATTTTCAACTGTGTGTTTTTTGGAATCTCTCCAGGGTTTATCACCTGTATTTCAACTTCATCATCGCCGAGAATAGTGGAAACTCTCACCGTTCCACCGACCGGAGTAGCCTCCATGGCGTTTAAGAGCATATTACCAACCACACGTCGTAACAATGCTCTGTCCGTAGTCAGGAAGAGTTCCGGAACTTTTTCCAGAACTAATATTCGGTCCGGAGCTTGAATATGATTACGATACAATTTACAGACTTCTTCCAATACGTTATTTATTTCTACCTGCTCCAGGCTTAATGCATATTCGCCCTTTTCAGCAGAAACCAACCGGCGTTGTTGAGAAATCTCTTCCGTTAAATTATCTGAGAGGTCAACAATCAGATCTACGTATTCAGCCTCTTCTTCAGCACTCAGGTCGCTATCATCAGCAAGTATATCTGCTATTCCACGGATCCCGCCAATGGTGTTGAGTACATCGTGGAAAAAAGTACGTTCCAGAATACTACGGCGCTTTTCCGGTGCAATATCTTTTAAAGCTAAAAACGTAAATGTGTTGTCAGCCACTTTAACCGGGGTTGCCTGAACTTCAAGATCGAGGGAAGTTCCGCCATCACGGGTCAGGGTTAGACGACATTCCCCTTTGACTTGTTTCCCGCTTTCCGCGCTTGCAATAATTGTCAACACAGCTCCGCATACCGAACAATTTTCCGAAGTGCCGCATCCGCCAGGGGCATCACTGCTATGAACGCAGTTTACGGCCTCTCCGGGGCGTAAACCTGTCAGAAGAGACTGGTCGTTTAAATTAAATGTTTTTAATAAAGTGCTGTTTGCTGCAATAATCTGTCGGTGCTCATTGAGGACCAGCATCATGCCGGAAAAAGTATCGATAACTTCTGATATAAACTTTTCCTGAACAAGCGCCAATTGTTGGGCTGCAAGTTGCTTACTGCCAGCTCTTTCAGTAGACGCAAAAAAAGTGGGAAGAGGCATTATAAATCTCCCTCTAAAACATCAAATTCGAAAGTTTGTGAATGTTACGAGCCGAATAATGTCATAGAAGAATTACAAATACAAAAAAAATATGGACCCACATCGACTTTCACTTAAACGACTTGATGTTTTAACATGAATAGGTAATAACAAGAATGGATGGGAAGGTTATTCACGCAATTCCATTCAGAAGAGGTAGTAACTCTACCGATGGAGAACATCATGTTTAATGAAGTGACGATCCTGGCCGTTGACGATGATGGGATGAACCTCGAAATGCTCGAAATTATGCTGTCGGATCAGGAGTGCATATTTCTTAAAGCCCTTAACGGTGAACAGGCCATTTCGATACTGACGGCGGAAGAGCATATCGATGTTGTCCTGCTGGATCTTGAAATGCCGGTGATGGATGGCTATGAAACCCTGAAGCGTATCAAGCAGAGTCTCAGTTGGCGGGAAATTCCGGTAATCATGGTCACTTCGGGAGTAGCGGAAGTAACCAGAACCCTGGCTCTCGGAGCCAATGATTTCATCGCTAAGCCATACAACCCGGAGGAGTTGCGGTTGCGGGTCAAGAACCATGTCCGAAGCAAAAAACTCGCTGATTTCGCAAAAGATATGAACAACATCCTGGAGGCGGAGGTAATCAAGAAGACTGTCGCCTTGCAGAATGCCCTCAATCTGTCACGTGAAGCGGAATATGAAATTTCGATTCGTCTGGGGCGTGCCGCAGAATTCCGCGACCAGGAGACCGGCATGCACACGCTCCGTATCAGCGAACTTTCCAAGAAACTTGCGCAACTGGCCGGAATCAGCGAAGAAGAGTGCGAAGTTCTCCGTTTTGCTTCTCCTCTTCACGATGTGGGCAAGATAGGTATCCCGGACAAAATTTTGCTGAAACGAGGCAAACTCGACCCAAATGAATTCGATATCATGAAGATGCACACCACGATTGGAGGCAAGATTCTGTCAGATGCAGAACATTTTCCCGTTATTGATACCGGCAGTATCATAGCACTGCAACACCATGAAAGATGGGACGGCACCGGCTACCCCCGGGGAGTTGGCGGAGAGGATATTCATGTGTACGCCCGGATCGTTTCGATTGTTGACGTTTTTGATGCACTCTGCTCGGAACGTCCGTACAAGAAGGCGTACCCGCTTGACAAGACCATGGAAATCATGCGGGAAGGGCGTGGAACATTCTTTGACCCGACACTTCTCGACCTGTTTGTTGACAACATAGACGACTTTGTTCGTATCCGGGAAAAACTCAAGGATGCGCGGGAAGAAGAACCGCTTACTATCGGCATTATGGAGAAATACGCATAATTCCAATTCGCATTCAAGCGGCGCCTTCGTTGGCTGCGTCGTCAGCTCCTCAACGTACTAAATATGTACGTCTTCGTCGCTTCCTCCTTGCCGCCTTGGTGTCATCTTGAATGCAAAGTGGAATACATAAATTCAATCATAGAAACCTGGCTGAGGTTGACAACCGCCGGTTCCCCTCCTCTACCCAATCAGCCAATCCATAGCCCTTCAAGTCTGACCTGAGTTCCTGTTGCAGTCCGGTTAATATAATCGATCAGAAAATGGCTTTGACTGATGATGGTGATTCAATATCTGCATCAGTCTGCAATGACTTGTGCCCCTTTGATACATTGAGAAACTCGCGATACACCGATGATAGTATCAATAGTTGCGACATCAGATAGAGATACGGTAATTGTTGATCCCGTTCCGTTCTGTACCTCTGACTCGGCACTGTCTGTTGTGTTATCCGGGGAGGTGCAATTCTGCAGTAGAAAATACTTCCGGGGTTTGGCAGATGCCAACTCCTCAGCTCTTTTAATGGCGCCATTTAGCCCCTCAGCGGCAGGTGTCAGGTCCAGGTTGGCGCCGAGGTCAGTCAGTACCTTTCTGCGGTCATTACTCAAGGTTTCCGGTAGTGTCAAAGTCAGATCATAGCCACGATCTGCCGCTACGTAGGCCAAAGCTATTCTTGTGTTACCACATGCCGGCGCGATAATTTCCATGCCGTGTATCAAACTGCCCTGCTCTTCGGCATTCTTAATCAATTTAACCGTTGTCCGGTACGTAGCCAGGTAGTCAGAGATGCTCCCT
>CAIYZD010000110.1 GCA_903930585.1 uncultured Geobacteraceae bacterium
GATCAGTGACCGGCGCGCCGGTCACTGATCAGGCTGGCGTTATACAAGGTCCGCAGGTGCCGGGACGCTTTCGATTGGGTAATATCGAGCACCGCCATGAAGTCATAGACGCATAACTCCCTGTGGTTTAAGAGGAGCCAGAGCATCTTTAAGCGAGCTTCATCGGCCAAGACCTTAAAAAATGAGGCGGCTCTTTTCATATTCATGCTCCAGAATTGTTATATGCATATAACCGGCTACACGGTTACTGTCAAGAGAAAATTTTGCCGGCCCGGTTGTTCAGGTGCTGCTAATAATTAATAAAATGACTTGAATAGCATAGGATTTCTGTTATATAGACAACCTTGACTGCTGATTTCTTCAAAAAGGAAGGTCAACCATGGGCAAGTACGTAATCCAGAGTAAGAGGATAATACATATCTCTATTATGATCAATTTGCTATTGATCATGGTCTGTCTGCTTTCCAGCTGTGGCAGCGGTGCTACTAGCGGTGATCCTTTGGCTACCGATTCCGTAACAGTGACCGCTACCTCGACTTCCATAAGCTCGGGACAGAGCTGCATTATCACGGCAACGGTAAAACATGCCGACGGCAGGGCGGCAACCGGACGGACGGTTTCCTTCTCTTTTGCAGCCAATGATTCCGGCGGAACACTGACGGTCTCTGATAACGGCATGAATAACGGTATTGCTACGGCAATTTACACTGCCGGATGGGGCGCCACGACCAGCAAGTTTCGGGATATAGTAGTCGCCAAGATTGAAAACGGCGCCGGCGCTTCCGTGGTTTTTAACGGGTCAATCGTCCCGGGTGGAGTAACACTGGCCTTGTCGGCCAGCCGGTCGACTGTCAGCGGTACACAAATCAGTCTGATAACGGCCAATGTTACGGATGGCAACAACGTCCCCTTGGGCGGTGTAACAGTGACCTTTTCGCTTCTCCTGAGGGGTTCGGGAACACCGGCCCTGAGTTCCACCAGTGTCGTTACTGATGGCGGCGGCAAGGCTGTCACCGTCTATTCACCCGGGCTGGGATCACCGACGGATACCGTCGACGATGCCATTGAGGCTACTCTGGCCAATGGTTCCAGCCAGATCGTCATCCTTACCAGGTCCAATCTGGCCTCGGCGGCCAATACGGTTTCTCTCGCTTCTTCTTGCAGCACGAATACTCCCAACGTCGCCCCTTCCAATAGTTGTGTGATTACGGCAACAGTCAAAAATCCTTTCGGCAGCGTCGTCAGCGGAATACCGGTAACATTTGCCATTATGGCCAGCGGTACGGGCGCCCCCTTACTGACTCCGGCCGCCGGCACCGCCATTACAACCGATGGCAACGGAAACGCCAGTACCACCTATACCGCCGGCGCGATAGCCGGCAAAACCGATGCGATCACGGCGACAATCACCGGCGGAGAAGCGGCGATAATCTTGACGGACTGATGCAATTCGAAAAAATTGGAGACCACAGCCATGAAAAAGATTGCCCCTTCTATTCTCTCCGCTGATTTCGGGCGTTTGGCCGAAGAAATTGCAGCCGTGGAAAAGGCCGGTGCGGACCTGATCCATATCGATGTCATGGACGGACACTTTGTACCCAATATCACCATCGGTCCCGGTGTGATTGCGGCCCTGCGGAAGACGACCCGGCTCCCCTTCGACGTCCATCTGATGATTGAAAATGCCGACCGCTACCTCGAGAGCTTTGTACAGGCGGGCAGCGACGTCATCACGGTCCACGTGGAAGCGACCAATCACCTCCATCGCACCATCACCAGGATCAGGGAGTTGGGCGCCCGGGCCGGCGTTTCCCTGAACCCGGCTACCTCTCTCGGGCAGGTAGAGGAGATTCTTCCTTACATTGATATGATGCTCATCATGACGGTAAATCCCGGTTTTGGCGGCCAGAAGTTCATTACCGGCGTCCTCCCCAAAATACGCCGGGCGAGGGAACTGGTCAATGCTGCGGCACCGGAGGTTTTGATCGAAGTGGATGGCGGAGTCACGCTGAACAACCTGGCCGCAATCGCGGCGGCAGGAGCGGATATTTTTGTTGCC
>CAIYZD010000111.1 GCA_903930585.1 uncultured Geobacteraceae bacterium
AATCCAAATAAATCCGCAAGTTTATCGCTTGACAACTTTTCCAGTCGTTCCCACAAGCCGTCTATGCCAATTGCTTCAACAACAATTTCCTGATTTTCATCGTTAAGCTTGGCTAACGCTTTTGTAGAAAGATGCCCAAGCTTGCCATCATTACTATTGTGAACAAATGTCCATAGCTTCAAAGAGCTATCGAGAGTTTTTTTTGCCTTATTGAAGTCGCTCTTGACTTTGGCTGCAACCTTTGAATCTGTAGCAAGGCTTGGTGGTGCATAAACTTGATAAACCCTCCCTTCCTTTAACACTAAACCATCTAAGCCACCATCGCCGTTTGTAACACGAACCGCCAAAAAGCAGTCTTCATCGTGAAGCGCAACTGCAAGTTTTTCGAACCAATGTTGGAACGCCTCACTGTAGACGCTACGAAACTCTTCGCGGTATTTAAGCTTAATTATTTGATTGGTGCTCATTCCGTAATCCCAAGCTATATTCGTCTGATTTTTTGGTGTCTGTTCTTGTTTTATTACGCAGTCAATTTCTATTGAGCGCATAGAGACCTAACGTACGACTAACTGGTTGCAATGTATCCTCGTTGAGCCAATTATTGGACATCCCAACGTCAGTAAAACCGAAGGCCTCGCTCGCTAACATAATCTGACACACGCTGGATGAGAAAGGCATAAACCTCGTTGATACTCTTATCCATATCGCGAAAAAGTTCGGACCCAGTAAATCGAAATACAGTGTAGCCTGCTGCAGTCAGTGTTCGATCGCGAGACCGATCTCGTTGCGCCTGCTCCTTGGTTCGCTCATGAAAGTCGTGCCCATCAACCTCAACGACAAGCTGGCAGATGCACTCTGTTTCCCCTTGGTTGTGATTCCATCTGGTCAATCGGAGCAGGAAGTCAGCGCGATACAGTTGTACGCCAACCCCCCTGAGGACGGAAGTGAGGTCTATCGGCATCTCTCGTTGCGGGTAGATTCGAAGGTCAAATCCGAAGTTATGAGGCTCACAAAAGTCTCTTGACAATACATGACTACCTTCCCAGTCACAGGGATATCCTGGAAAAAATTCAACCAGTTTCATCAAGAGCTTCTGTTCCATAGGAGACTCACAAGCTTGAAAGAAGGCCCTAAGTCGTAAACTTTCTGCTTCCACATTGGCTTGATGCCTACCAAGGTAGCCCTCTATTGCCTCGATGACCTCTGGAATTATTTCCATTCTACCTTTCGTCTATATGGTTTCTTGCCGTTAACAGCCAAATCCCAGTCGGCAAGCAAATCTTTATGATAAATCTCGATCCAAGCGACGACCAGTTTATGTTTGTTCGGCAGCAGCTCACCTGCCAATAGCGTTCCATCAGGAATTGAGTACACAGCTTCTTTTCCCTGATAATCGTCCCAACTGCAACCTGTTGTCAGGCACGCAACTTCTCATAGTCCGCAGGCCAAACCAAAGCTAAAGAAAACCTACGTCTTTGGGGCGTTACAGGTCATCTGGTGAAAGACCCGTATGCTTTGCTACGCGAGCCAGCATTTTTGGGCCGATTTCATCGCTATCGTGGAAGGCGAAAACAA
>CAIYZD010000112.1 GCA_903930585.1 uncultured Geobacteraceae bacterium
ATTGCGCTGGGAGGCGGGAAGAGCGGTGATAAACCCGGCTTTTGCCGCGTTTATTACTCATTATCGCTGTAAACCGGTAATTTGTCAGCGGGCGAGACCAGAAACGAAGGGTAATGGAAAGTTAGGGATAATGGAAAGTTGAGGCATTACGCATCATAAACCAGCTGTTTTTTCAAGATTGTTTTCAGTCTCCCATTGAATGAACTTTGCATTATAATCCAGCCTTTAACCGGCAGTGATTGCCGAAATAAACGATGGAGGTAAATGCATGGATTATCAGGGAATGGAACTTAATGAATTAATTGACAAAGCAAAGGCAGAGTTAAGCAAAATCGGGTATTCAGATTCTTATATCCGGTGGGTATCGACAATATGGAATCGTCTGACGGATTACATTAGTCATAACGGTAAAACCTTCACGGCTAAAGTTGGCTTAGACTTCTTGGAAGCCGAATATGGGATAACCGTATTTAGGAATCTTGATTCTAAAAAAAAAGCACTGTGTCAGGGCAGTCAACCTACTCGTAGGCTATCTGTTGCATGGGATTATCTTCCCCAGAACCAAGCTTGCAGTGCATACTTTCCACCCGCAGTTTGAAGATGTGTTCCAAGGCTATATAGACAAAAAAAGAACGAATGGTTCATCAGAAGATACACTGAAGTCATATGAGATATATCTCGACAGGTTTTCGAATTATCTGAACAGTCGTGGGATTTCCGACATACGTGACATGGACGAAACTGTAATTTTAGGATTCACAGATACTTTTATCCAACATTCACCTTCCATAATCCACAATACATTATGCTCACTGCGTACATTTTTTCATTATCTTTTCCAAAACAACTTTGTATCGAAAGACTTTGCATATGTTGTCCCGCATGACGGATATAGACAAAGGACAAAGGTTCCGTCGGCATATCCGAAAGAGGATGTTGAAACCCTTTTGAAATCAATTGACAGGGGGAATCCGAAGGGGAAACGTGATTATGCCATGATAATGATTGCTGCAAGATTGGGATTGCGAGCACAGGATATATGCGATCTGTCCTTCAATAATCTGAAGTGGGAAATCAATTCCATTGAACTGCTGCAGGAGAAAACCGAACAACCGCTTGTCCTTCCGCTCCTGGAAGACGTAGGGCTTGCGATCATTGATTATCTGAAATATGCCAGACCAGATTTTGATCTCACCAACGCCATTTTTTTGCGTTTAACTCCTCCTGTTGGGAAGCTGCAAGCGCCTACCCTGCATAGCATTGTCACGCAACATATGCGTACGGCGGGCATAAAAATTCAAGACGGTAAAAAACATGGACCTCATGCACTTCGTCACAGCCTCGCAAGTGCCCTTCTGGAAGACAACACTCCCTTACCGGTCATATCGGAAATACTGGGGCATAGAAGCACTGCATCTACATCTGCCTATTTAAAAATCGATATAAATCAGCTCAGGACATGCTCATTGGAGCCACCACCGTTCTACTGGAACAATGGCCCGGAGGTGTTCTGATGTCCATGACAGAAAAACCGTTTGTCGGCGAATTCAGTGAACTATTGGAAGCTTTTGTGGAACACAAAAGAACTCTTGGATACAAGTACGATACAACAAGGGGAACCCTTCAGAGATTTTCAATATTTACGCTGAACTATAGCATAGAAAACAAGGTGCTCGGTAAACAGGTAGTCACCGATTGGATTTCAAGAAGAAAGAACGAATCAACAAAACACTGGGCACACCGCAACAGCGATTTACGCCAGTTTACCGTCTACCTGCAGAATCTTGGATATGCTGTGTTTATTCCTCCCAAGTGCCGTAAATCCGGTCATGACGAATATATCCCGTATATATTCACCCATGAGGAAATCAAGCGTCTCTTCCAGGTTGTAGATTCCATCCAGCCACATCCTCGGTCCGACAAACACGCAAGCTACCCATTATTGTTTCGTCTGCTTTACTGCTGTGGTCTGAGGATTTCTGAGGCGCTCGCACTGAAAATCTCCGAAGTCGATTTTATTAAGGGAGTGCTTTTTATAAGAGAATCCAAGTTCGGCAAAGACAGAATTATTCCGATGTCCGTACCTCTTACAGATATCTTCGTCAGATATCATGCCTTATTCAATAAAAATAATGCCACGGAAAATTATTGTTTCAGGAACAGGAATGGAACGCCGCTGACATGTGACTATGTTTATAAAGTTTACCGCAAGTTGCTGTGGAAGGCGGGAATATCTCATGGTGGCAAGGGTAAAGGCCCAAGATTGCATGATTTGAGGCACGCTTTTTGTGTGCATTCACTGGCAAAGCAAGTAAAAGCCGGAGTCGATCTATATGTCGCTCTCCCCATACTGTCTACCTATGTGGGCCACAGTTCAGTAGCAGCCACCCAGCGTTATGTCAGGCTTACTGCAGAGGCATATCCTGAACTGATTGAAAAAGTTTCCAGTACATGTGCACATGTATTTCCGGAGGTGACAGAAGATGAAACCGACTGATTTCGCATATTATCTAACGGGCTTTCTTTCCAAGTACCTTCCAGGCACTGTCGGGCTTAGTCCCAATACCATAATGTCGTACAGGGACACCTTTAGTATTTTTCTTGAATTCTGTTCAAAATGTAAAAAGATAAAGCCGGAAAGATTTTCACTGAATAACCTGGACAGATCTCTGGTTGAAGAATATCTGGAGTGGATTGAAAAAACTCGCAACTGTATTGCATCAACAAGAAATGTGCGGCTGGCTGCGTTTCATTCTTTCTGTCAATATCTGCAGATGGAATTCCCGGATTATATTCACCAGGCACAGCAGATACTCTCGATCCCCCTGAAGAAAACAAAGAAAGTTTCCGTTGAATACATAAGCCTTGATGCAATGAAGATCCTGCTGGGAAAACCTGATAAGACGACAAAGGAAGGTCGTAAGGATATGGTTCTCTTAAGCTTGCTCTATGATTCAGGTGCCAGGGTACAGGAATTGGCTGATCTGAAAGTCGGTGACGTGAGAATGGCATTCCCTCCGACAGTAAAACTCACAGGGAAAGGCAATAAAAGAAGGATTGTCCCGTTAATGAAGCCGATGGCGGAGCTTTTGAAGCAGTATTTGAGAGAAAATAATCTTGGAGCACCGTATGCTTTCGATTACCCTTTGTTCAGCAACCGTTCGAAGAGCAAGTTAACCCGTGCAGGTATCGCATACATTGTGAATAAATACGCAGATAGAGCAATCAAAGATGCCCCTGAGCTGTTTCCAGGTAAGCTGTCTCCGCATTGCTTTCGCCACTCAAAAGCCATGCATCTACTGCAATCCGGGGTAAATCTTGTTTATATACGGGACTTCCTTGGCCATGTAGATATTCAGACAACTGAAATCTACGCCAGAATCGACAGCGAAATGAAAAGAAAAGCGTTGGAAAAGAGTAGCAACGGAGCAGTGTCGGACAAACTGCCTGAATGGCAAAACAATGCAGGGCTGATAAATTGGCTTAAAAGTCTGGGGAAATAGTAGCGAATATAATGGAAAGTGAAATATGTGGATAATATTGGCTTGGTGCGGAGGATACACGCCAACTTTCCATTATCCCTAACTTTCCATTACCCTTCGTTTCTGGTCTCGCCCGCTGACAAATTACCGGTTTACAGCGATAATGAGTAATAAACGCGGCAAAAGCCGGGTTTATCACCGCTCTTCCCGCCTCCCAGCGCAAT
>CAIYZD010000113.1 GCA_903930585.1 uncultured Geobacteraceae bacterium
GATTGGCAAGATACTTACGACACGCCTCCTCGGTGGCAAAGCGCAGTTCAAGATCTGAGAGTTTGCGGGGATAATCGTCCATAGCCACAGACACTACATGTTGTGGCAACGCCAGTCAAGTGGATACCCCAGATTACGTTATTGGAGAAAAAACTCCGTAGTGTTGAAAAGTTGAAAGGCAACGGCGGATCGGAAAAGACATGGCCAAGTTTCCACCCATTTCTTAACTTCGACCATATGTTCATTTCCGATGATCTTTCCGTTGAAACGATAAAAGTACCGACTGACAGTGATACGCGAACAGCATCGGATCATCTGCCGTTTTTAGCTGAATTCAGCCTGCCGCGTATCACACCCGTATTGGCACATATTTCAACTCAATAAACAGCAACATCAGCGTTATCCGCCATATAATACAGTTATGTCAAACATGACGGATACCACTGACGGCTTTCCCGCATTCACCTCGCGATAGAATCCGTTTTCCATTTAATAATCAGCCCATTGCACTCTCAGCGCCTTCAGTTTTTCTCTGGCATGTTAGTTGCCAATGCAATGAATGAACTTCCATCACATACCATTATTACAAACCCTTGCTGGCACTGAAAGGACTATTGCATGATTAACTCAGCCGATATTCTGAAAGCCGGAATCCTGATTATCGATGATGAGGAACCGAATGTCATTTTACTCGAACGTACCCTTCATAACGCCGGTTATACATCAATCACATCCACAATGAATCCGCAGAAGGTCTGTGAGCTGTATCGCATCAATCGCTACGACCTGATCCTGCTTGATATCAGGATGCCCGGAATGGACGGCTTCCAGGTGATGGAGGGGCTGAAGAAAATAGATACCGATTTTTTTCCCCCGGTGCTCGTCATCACTGCCGAACCGGGGCACAAGGAGCGTGCGCTGCAGGCTGGTGCGAAAGATTTCGTCAGCAAACCATTCGAGCTGGTGGAGGTACTGACGCGAGTTCACAACATGCTGGAAGCGCAACTGTTGCGCAAGGAAATAGAAGAACACAAGGAAGATAATCCGGCGCTCTCCAACGTCATTCAGCGGAATATTCGCAAGATCATCAATGTGCGCCGGAAGGCGGCCAGCGAGCAGAGCCTGCAGGATCGCATCGCCAATGCAATGACCGCATATTCGGGAAGCATGATGTTTTTTTATGTGCATATCGTCTGGTTTTTAGTCTGGTTTATTCTCAATACCGGCCATCTCGGCGTCGTTCCCTTCGACCCCTACCCGTACGGATTTCTGACCATGGTCGTGTCGCTGGAAGCAATTTTCCTGGCAACATTTGTGCTCATCAGCCAGAACCTGTTGGCCAGGGAAGCAGAACGCCTCACCGACCTGGGATTGCAAACCGGCCTGCTTACCGAACATGAGCTGACACGGGTGTTGCAAATGCTCCATGACATTCAACAGAAAATCGGCATCAGCAACGACAATGACAGCAACTTAGCCGACGCAGATTTGGTGATGGAAACCAGGCCGGAAGATGTGCTGGCTGAAATAGAACGTCTTGAACGGCGCGCTTTGAAAAGAACGAGATAATACCGCTTATTCACGGTCAATTCCATTGTAGAGAGGTTACCCATGCACACAACAGCCTGCAATCCCGCCATTATCGACCCCGCTACCGGCACGACAGATGGCATCACCGAGGTCCGGCGCCAGGAGGCCTTGATTAAAACCGGGGCACTACAGAGCGCTATTTTCAACAGCGCCAACTTTTCGAGTATCGCCACCGACGCGAAGGGGGTTATCCAGATTTTCAACGTCGGCGCCGAGCGGATGCTCGGCTACACGGCGGCCGAAGTCATGAACAAGATCACACCGGCCGACATTTCAGATCCGCAGGAAGTAATCGCACGCGCACAAGCGCTCAGTGCCGAACTCGAAACCCCGATCAGTCCCGGATTCGAGGCATTGGTGTTCAAGGCATCGCGCGGCATAGAGGATATTTACGAAC
>CAIYZD010000114.1 GCA_903930585.1 uncultured Geobacteraceae bacterium
AATATTTCAGCTGGTTTGTCTGATGCCGGCAAAAGTATTTTGAAACTGGTGCCTTTGCTCGGCTCACTGTAAACCTTGATGGCACCTTTATGTCCTCTTACAATACCAAGTACTGCAGCCATTCCCAGACCTCTTCCCGTAAACTTGGTGGTAAAGAAAGGGTCGAAGACTTTTGCAAGAGTATCCTTATCCATACCACAGCCGGTGTCGGCAATCTCAAGATAGACGTAGAAGCCTTGGCTAAGGTTCTCATCCAGCCATACATTTTTAAGGTAGTCCTTGTTGCAGTCCATGCAGCCTGTTGTAACAGCAATAACACCACTTTTTTCGCCGATTGCCTCAGATGAATTGATGACTAAATTCATTACAATCTGACGTATTTGAGTGGCATCTGCCTCCACAGAGGGAAGATCTGGAAGTAGATTCAGACGTAATACGGACTTCTTGGAGATCGAGACTTCCAGCATGTGCAGCATATCTTCCAGTAGCAGGTTTAGATTGATATTTTCAATCACGAACTTCCCTTTGCCGGAGTAAGCCAACATTTGTTTGGCAAGATCGGCGGCTCGGGCAGCGGCTTCCTCAATCTTGTGCAGGTTATCCACACCAGGTGATTCTTTGTTTATGCGAAGCAGTGCCAATTCGGCGTTGCCGATGATTGACGTCAGAATATTGTTAAAGTCATGGGCGATACCACCTGCCAGCACTCCGAGACTTTCAAGTTTCTGAGCGTGAAGAAGTTGTTTTTCAAGTGACTGATGTTCCTCTTCCAGTCGTTTTCGTTCGGTGATATCTCGTGCGATACTAAAATAAACCTGCTGCCCCTTATATTCTATTAGTCGTGAACTAACCTCGATGCTCATCAAGGAACCATCTTTTCTCAAATTTCCTGACTCAAAAATTGCTGTACGCTGATCGTTTATCTGCTGAAGTCGTCTTGGGGCATGAGCAGCAAAATCCGGATGGTCAAGTTCGCATACATGCAAGGAAAGCAGCTCTTCCCGAGTGTACCCTAACCGTTCGTAGGCGGTCTTATTCGCATCTATGATGTTTCCCTCCACATCAAGAATAAATATGCTATCGGTTGCCAAATTAAACAGGTTGCGATAGTTATCCTCACTTTCGGCAAGGGCTGCATCCATCTTCTTTCGTTCGGTGATGTCTATACCCATACCAATAAGACAAGTCACCCCTTCAACCTGGATCGTGCGTCCGGTAAAGTGATATGGAATATGCTTTCCACATTTGGTGATAAGATCAGCCTCAACGTCTGATGCACCCTTAACAAAAACATCCTCAATTCGTTCCTTGACAAGATTTCTGCCGTTTCCCTCAAACAGGTCAAGTGGGCTGATTTGGCAAAACTCTTCTGATGAGTATTCAGAAACAGTTTCGAAATTTTCATTCCAACGCAAAAACCGGTTTTCTGGAGAGATGATGTAAAATACACCCGGCAGACTGTTCAGGGCTTCATTGGAAAATTCTCTTTCGTGAAACAGTTTTTGTTCCGAAATCCTGCGTTCAGTGATCTCTGTTTCAAGATGCTCTGTCTTGAGCCTCACCTGTCGTTTCAGATTTCTATTCCATGCAATAACGAGTAGTAGTGTAGCAACAATACCAAATAATGCCCAGTATGCCCCTTTTGGAATTACGTATTGCTCCTTACCCATCACATGTTCAAGTTCATGATAGTAAATTGAAGACTTGTCCGCCTTCATAGCCGTGATTTCCCTGTCAAAGGCTGAGATCAAATCACCGTTATTGCCTTCATTTACAGCGTATCCAAGTTTGAGAGGGGTAAAAATGATTGGTGTTCGTTCAAGCTTTTGCCAGGATTTGTTGAGAATACCAGATAGATTAGGAGCAACACCTGCGTCGGCACTTCCCGAGACCACGGATGCGAGCACTTCATTGGAAGTATTCATCTCCTTAATAGTGACATGTATGTGGAAGTTTTCTGCGAGTTCCTGAAAGCCTGTTGGATACAAACTTCCTTTGAGAATACTGACTTTCTTGCCTTCAAGGTCGAAGATATTACTTATGGATGAACTCTTCACCTTGTAAATGGTTCCCCAGTCAAGTACCAAAAACTCTTTGGGAAAATCCATGTATTTATCCCGTTCTTCGGTATAGCCGACGCAGAGAAGCAGGTCAATCTGAGCATTTTTAAGGCGATCTTGCCCCTCCTGAAAGGTGCCAGGCACATACTGCACTTCCCAATTTTCCTTCTGGGCAATGTGATTTAGTATCGTTACGAAGAATCCCTTGGCTGATCCGTCCGTATCGGAATAGAGCATGGGCATGAAGTTGTAGATGCCTGCTTTTACGGTACGTTTAGCTTCGGCATGTTGAGCATTGAGTAACATTATAAGGACAAGCAAAAAGAGGAAGATGGCTTTGTTAATTAACCTTAGCGATGGATAGTTGTCCATAGTATATCCTCTGATAGGTAAAATATACCGACGCTTACAGAATAAATCGTTATTTGCATAAACATACATGGCTTTGTTTTGCACTAACTCAGAAATTTATCAATATTTTGGTAACCTGTCCCAAAATATGATGCTGAATTGGTTCAATGCAGACTTCCAGTCTCTGATGGGCATTGTCCACTTTTTTACAGTGTTTTTCAATGCCAGATAGATGTTTGGCAAAGGAATTTGTTGATCGCCGTATTTGCGATTCTTGGGGGTCATTGCCGTACTTTTCTTTCCGTTAGAACCACAAGAACAGCCAGGGAAGACAAAGAACTTATTATTGCAAAGGCGGTTCCATTGATCACTCACATCCTTCCCAAATTGTATTGCAGATCGACAATCAACTGCTATGGCCGGGAAAGAGCTAAGAATAGCATTCGTTACTCTATCTGCCGGGCTGACTTCAACGGGTGCCACTTCATCATTATATAACTTAAGCCCGATAGACAGCTCCCAGAAACAGCCACCTTGCTGATCGAACTGGAGAAAAATTCAAAAAGATCTCTGGCAATGTCAAGCATGCCATGCAACGAATCGATGATCTGGACGACGATTTGGAACTGTTGGAAGAAATTCGGCGAACAAAAAAACAAGAGAAAACGTTAACGGATTTTCCAGTAACATTCTTTTATCGGCAAGTTGCTTTCGTGAATTTATATTCGGGACTTTCCTGATCAACCAGAACCGCAAAACCACCATCAGTGTGTGCCGTGACCAAAATGCCGTAATCATCAAGTTTTAGTTCTATTGCCTTTTCTCGTGCAATACACTAAATACATGTCAATTCAATGTAGATGATGAAAAGATTATGTAAAATAGTATCGTTATGAATATAAAAAAGCGACCTGTTTCCAAGAACGGGCAGTATGATGAAATTAATCGGTTCCTATCTTCTAAC
>CAIYZD010000115.1 GCA_903930585.1 uncultured Geobacteraceae bacterium
ATGTTCTATAACGCTTTTCCTGATGAGTAATGCAATCAGACAAATTTACAGCCATGATGAGGGGGATGACCATTTATGTTCAATCGAAGCGTGAACAGGAGCAGTTTGGTAATAAGAGCCAAGGAACCGTTCCGGGAGTGGATACTATCTCTTCCCGAGCAGTCCGCAAATCTTACCCTTGAAGAGATAAACAATGATAACACCTTATATCTGATTCCGGAATATGAAGAGGATAGTGAGCGGGAAAAGCTGCTTGGGAAGAAGTACAAGGAGATTTTTTGCGAACTGCTTGAAGATTGGTGTTTGGATGAAGCTTACTGGCCGAAGAGCCGCACTATTGCAACTTTCAAGAAATGGTTCGATGTTGAGAACCATTCTATCGTCATCGATTTGGTCGGCAATCAAATAATACACGAGGAATAGCAATGACCATGTTCACTTCAAGCGAGCAGAAAGACCTCATCAAGCTTCTGAGTACTGCATCTGACCAGGATAAAGTCATGAAGCTTGCGGAACTTCACGGCTATTTCTTTGGCCTTGCAATCAATCCTGAACTGGTCATGCCCAGTCAGTGGACACCCGCTATATTCGGCGGAGAGGAAATGTGCGAAATCGGCGATGTAAAGGAAGGAGAGCGCCTTTTGGGGAGTTTGTTTTCAGTCTATAACCGGATGAATACTGAAAGCAGGACTGGAAAGCTTTTATTCCCTTTTGACATTAAAAACAGTAGTGAAGAGAATATCAGCCAAGTACGAGAATGGAGCAGAGGGATAATCCAGGTTCTCAGCAAATCAAAAAAGTTGATGAGCCATTACGATAAAACTCGTAACGACCGAAATATACCGATAATCAACAATGAGTCTTTTGCAGTTTCCTACTGTATTTTGAGGGCAGTTGCATTTCCAGAAAAGACTCCGGAATTGTTGGAACGAATACAGAAGGGAGTTAAATCTGATACCATTGATGTAAGCAGCCAGATATCGGATGCCAATTTCATTTCCATGCTTCCAGAAGCTATTATCAGTATCCAGGAATATGCTCTTGCTGTTCAGGACAGTATAAATAAAGCTGAGATTCAACCAAAATCCTTCATTCCTGTTCAATCGTCTCCCATTAGAGTAGAAAAGATTGGTCGTAACGATCCATGTTCTTGTGGTAGTGGGAAAAAGTATAAGAAATGCTGCGGCAACTGATTTGAACAGTTAATTTTCCATATGAGCTGATGCAAAACCGAATCGCTGATAAAAGGTTAAATACATATGCCATTCATAAAAGAGCACAGCACTGTCTACAAAACTGCCTTATCAGACCTTCAAGGAGCATGGCAGATTTTGAGAGAAGAAACAGTGAAGGCCCACCCATTCACGGACTCTGACCGTATTCTGTTCCAGATAGATGAGGCCATGAGTTGGGAGGCTGTGAGAGATCTGAAATACATGCGGAATACGCTTTTGGTTATAAACAACCTTGCTGTGCAGGGGAATGCGCCTTCTGAAGTCGTTGATTCAATTGGTTACGTTCAAGACAATATGGAAGAAGTATTACAGGCAATTGCTGAAGGTGAAATTGGTTGATGATGTACTCAAAATTTACTACCCACCGAATAAACCAATAATCCCCATGAAACCACCAGCCCACAATACAGATGCACCCACAGAAAGGCTCACCGGTTCTGTAGAACGAGTAACCTTCCATAGCGAAGAATCCGGATTCTGCGTACTAAGGGTCAAAGTCAAAGGCCATTTAGAGCTCGTAACCGTTATCGGCAGTGCCGCTTCTATCACGCCCGGTGAGTACGTTGAGTGCATCGGCATACAGGGCGATTGCTTCAATGTCCGCTTTTACCGGTGATCAA
>CAIYZD010000116.1 GCA_903930585.1 uncultured Geobacteraceae bacterium
AATCAGGTGGTGGTTGCGACCAAGTTCGGCATCATGCGCAGCCAGCCGGTTGGTGGCGGCTGGGCGCCGATCACCGGCATCAGCGGCAGGCCGGAGTACGTCCGCTCGTGCTGTGACGCGTCGCTGAAACGACTCGGCGTCGATCATATCGATCTCTATTATCAGCACCGGGTGGATGCCGAGGTGCCGATTGAAGACACCGTTGGCGCCATGTCAGATCTGGTGTCAGCCGGCAAGGTGCGTTTTCTCGGCCTGTCTGAGGCAAGTGCTTCCACCATCCGGCGTGCCCATGCCATACACCCGATCACGGCATTGCAAAGCGAATATTCGCTCTGGACCCGCGATCCGGAAGACGAGATTCTGCCGACTCTGCGGGAACAGGGAATCGGCTTTGTGGCCTACAGCCCGCTCGGGCGAGGTTTTCTGACCGGTCAGCTGAAAAGTCCCGACGATTTTGCCGCCGATGATTACCGGCGTCAGTCCCCCCGTTTTCAGGGCGAAAATTTTGCCACGAACCTGGAGCTGGTGGAGCGGGTTACGGCGATTGCTGCGACAAAAGGGATCACCGCCGGGCAGCTGGCATTGGCCTGGGTACTGGCCCAGGGGAGCGATATCGTGCCGATTCCGGGGACCAAGCGGAGAACGTATCTCGAAGAGAATGCCGCTGCCGGGAGAGTGGCAATAAACCCTGCGGAACTGGCTGAGATTGACGCCGCGTTCCCCAAAGGATCGGCTGCCGGAACCCGTTATCCGGAGGCGTTGATGGGGTTGGTTAATCGATAGGGGAGAGTTGATGCACGGTGCAGCGACAGGTTTGGTAATAGTAATCACACCAGAAGAGGAGAAATGCGAATGAATATCATCGGTATAAACGGAAGCCCGAGAAAAAAATGTTACTGAGGAACAGAGCAAGGAACGCGGCTATGAGGACCTCTTTGCTTCCCATGCTCGTTATCTGCAATTGATTTTCGGGCAGCAGTCCGAGTCCCTTTGCAGCTTTGATACCTGCCAGTTTGATGATTATTCAAAGGTGCTGATGGAAAGTTTCGATCCAGCCAAGAAGGCGCAACGGCGTGAAGAGGTGTTTCCTCTGGATTGTCAGAAAGCCTATGAGCTGGGAGGGAGGCTTGTCGAAAGCGTAATTGGGCAGGCTAACCCCAATAGCGCTGCATCATGACAAGAGTTAACCGGGGAGAACGGATATGATGGTGTGGTTCATGTATATTGCCCTTGGGGCGTTTGCGGGAGTGCTGGCCGGTCTGTTCGGGGTTGGCGGCGGTATTGTGATCGTACCGGTGCTTACGTTCATTTTTACCGCCCAGCATGTGCCGGATGGCCACATCCTTCACATGGCTCTTGGTACCTCTCTGGCCAGCATTATGTTTACCTCCGTCTCCAGCCTGCGAGCCCACCATCTGCGGGGTGCCGTCGACTGGCTGGTAGTGCGGCGCATCAGCTTCGGCATTATGGTCGGTACCTTTGTCGGTTCGTGGGTCGCTGCCCAGCTTTCCACCCGTTTCCTTAAAGGCTTTTTCGTCGTTTTTCTCTACTATATTGCGGTTCAAATGCTCCTCAACAGCAAACCAAAACCGCATCGGCAGCTTCCCGGAAAAGCGGCAATGTTCGGCGTCGGTGGCCTGATAGGCGGCGTTTCCAGCCTGGTCGGTATCGGCGGCGGCAGCATGTCGGTGCCGTTCATGGTCTGGTGCAATATGGCAATTCACCGCGCCATCGGCACTTCGTCGGCAATCGGCTTTCCCATTGCACTGGCCGGCACGGTTGGCTATGTGGTAAACGGTCTGCCGGCTCACCTCCCCCCGTACAGTCTCGGCTTTGTCTATCTCCCCGCCCTGATCGGCATAGCCGCCGCCAGTATCGCGACCGCTCCGATTGGCGCGAAACTGGCGCATAGTCTGCCGATTGGCCAGTTGAAGAAGATTTTTGCGTTGGTGCTGGTTGCGATGGGGACCAAAATGTTGGTTAGTTTGTGGTGATGATGCCTGTTGCACTTCATCCGGATTGGGCCACAATACATAGTACCTTCCTATAGTGAAGATTATCTTCAGATGCTTGGGCTACGGCTTGAAGTCTGAAACGAATGAGGAGACACAGCATGGTCGGATCAGCACAGTTCAAGGCGTTTGTGGTGGAGAAAACAGAGGATGGACAGTTCGTGCGGCAAATCAGGGAGCGATGTCTGGACGATCTTCCGCCGGGAGACCTCGTTGTGCGAGTTAACTACTCCTCGCTCAATTACAAGGATGCGCTCTCTTCAACGGGAAATCCGGGAGTGACGCGTCAGTATCCACATACTCCCGGTATTGATGCGGCTGGAGTGGTGATTTCGTGCGAAAACGATGACTTTGCCGTTGGCGATGCGGTCATCGTAACCGGCTACGATCTGGGGATGGAGACGGACGGTGGCTGGGGGGAACTGATCCGGATTCCGTCAAGCTGGGCGGTACGGCTTCCTGCCTGTCTGACAGAGCAGGAAGGAATGATACTCGGCACAGCCGGGTTTACGGCAGCACTCTCGGTATTGAAACTTGTGCGGGCCGGAGTGAAGCCGTCAGATGGCGATGTCCTGGTCACCGGGGCAACTGGAGGGGTAGGCGCTATCGCCGTATCAATCCTGGCCAAGATTGGATATCGGGTAGTGGCGGCTACAGGAAAAAGTACCGATGAACTGTTCCTGCGTAATCTGGGGGCGGCGGAGATAATTACCCGCGATCAGGTGACGGCCGGCTCGGAGCGCCCGATGATGAAAGAGCGTTGGGCCGGTTGTGTGGATGTCGTTGGTGGTGACATCCTGGCAGCAGCCGTTAAGGCGACCCGCTATGGTGGCGCTGTCACCTGTTGCGGTCTGGCAGGATCAACAGAACTGACAATGAATGTTTTTCCCTTTATTTTGCGGGGAGTGAGTCTCATCGGCATAGATTCGGTTAAGTGCCGGTCGGATCTCAGATTGCAGGTATGGGAAAAGCTTGCTGAAGAGTGGAAGCCCGAGCAGTTGTATGACATGATGACCGAAGTCTCCCTGGAGGGGCTGGAAGAAAAGATACAGGCGATTCTGCGGGGAGGAATACGTGGGCGGGTTTTGGTGAAGCATTCGGGAAAGTCTGTCTTATCAGCGTCATCAGGCCTGGCATGACCCCGTGAACAGAACTGAGAACTCATCGGAGCTCGCGTACCGTTCACCCCTGCGGGTGCTGGCTGGAGGGATGCTCGGTATGATGGTGGCCATGGGGATCGGTCGCTTTGCTTTTACGCCGATTCTCCCGCTGATGCAACGTGATCTGGGCATCAGCCACAGTCTGGCCGGCGGCCTGGCCTCTCTCAACTATGCGGGATATCTGGCGGGAGCGCTGCTCTGTGCGCTGTTGCCGCACGTGGTACGCAGCACGCTTGTCAACGTTGGCGCTTTGATTGCCAGCATCGTCGCCACCTTGCTGATGGGGGTGACATGTGACCCGTTCTGGTGGGGAACACTACGGCTGGTGGCCGGTGTTGCCAGTGCGATACTGTTTGTGGTGATTGCAATCGAGGTAAGCGAAACCCTGGTGCGCAGCCGACATGCTCGCTGGAGCAGTGCGCTCTACGGTGGGATCGGCCTGGGAATTGCTCTGAGTGGCCTTTCGGTACTTGTTCTGGATCGGTTTGGCGGTTGGAGCTTTGCCTGGCTGGGGATGGGAGCGCTTTCCGGTGTGCTGGCCCTTGCCGGCATCCTGGTTGCCGGTAAACGGCAAGGTTCGGTTTCTGTCCGGGATACGGCGTCATCGATTCACGGCAACCTTGCCGGTATCGGCAGGTTGGCCACCGCCTATTTCCTGGAAGGGGTTGGCTATATCGTCAGCGCCACCTTTCTGGTAACCATGATTGCCCATACGCCGGGTTTGGCCGGCTTTGCCCCCTGGAGCTGGGTGGCGGTGGGGTTGGCTGCCGCACCATCCACCATAATCTGGCAGCAGATAGCGAGCAGGATTGGCGTGCGCTCTGCTTTGACCATGGCCTACCTGATCCAGGCGGGGGGCATCCTGTTGAGTATCCGCGCTGCAACCGCGTTCAGCGCCGGATTGGCTGCCGTCATTTTCGGCGGCACGTTCCTTGGTATCGTGGCGCTGGCCATGGCCGAAGGGGGACGTCGAGCCGGTACGGAAGGACGTCGTGCAGCAGCCATTCTGACCGCCTGTTTCGGGGCCGGCCAAGTTGTCGGGCCGCCCTTGGCCGGGCTTTTGGCCGACCAGCAGGGTGGCTTTTCGCTGCCGCTGCTGCTTGCCGGTTCCGTAGTGACGCTCGGTGGCGTGCTGGTGGCAACGGACGGACGCTTCTCGTCCAGATCAGTTTAAAGATTACGGAGCTGCCAGATGACATGTGCCGAAATAATTGCCTATCTGAAGAAAAACGCGAACCCGGACAATGTTGCCGGAATGGCCCGCTTTGGCATCAGCAGCGTCGGTACGCTGGGGGTCAACATCCCGCTGCTGCGCCAACTGGCCAGATCCCATCGCCGCAATCACGGGCTGGCGCTGGAGTTATGGCAAACCGGCATTCACGAGGCGCGTATTCTGGCGTCGCTGGTGGATGACCCCGCAATGGTGACAGAAGAGCAGCTTGAGGTTTGGGTGGTGGTGATCGATTCGTGGGACGTCTGCGACCAGTGTTGCGCCAACCTGTTTGCCCGTACCTCGTTTGTGTGGGACAAGTCGATAGAGTGGAGCAACCGATCAGAAGAATTCGTCAAGCGGGCCGGTTTTGTGCTGATGGCCCGTCTGGCGGTACAGGAGAAAAAGGTGTCAGCCGAATCGTTTCAGCCGTTTTATGATCTCATCCGGCATGAAGCGGACGACGAGCGCAACTTTGTCAAAAAGGCGGTCAACTGGGCGTTGCGGGAAATCGGCAAACGGAAGGATCTGCCGGGAGCGACGGCGTTGGCGCAGGAACTGGCCGGGATGGAGTCGCGCAGCGCCCGTTGGATTGGCACGGACGCGCTGCGGGAGTTTGCCGCGGTTCACGTGAAAAAGCACGTATCAAAAAAACACTTGAAACATGGAGAAACGGCCAAAAGTAGGCGCTTCTAAGCGAGAACACGGAGTAAAAGCAACGTCTTTAACTCCCGGATAATGCCTTTTGCAAGAAGACTGCCTGTTAGTCGTATGAGTTATGTGAAGGCCGTACGTACGGTTTGTTATGAGGGGAAGTTGAGTACTGTTGCTACGGCAAGGCTGAAACCAGCGCAGGGGCTGCACATGTTTTTTTTATAATCTTCGGAGAAAAAAAGCCGTAGCCAAGGACGCACTGATGGATTAGAGTATATTCCCGACGTTGACAGTCGCACCGCTGATCAAGGAGAGACCGATGAGCATTAAAGTGCTGGTCGCCGACGACAGTATTACCATTCAGAAAGTAATCGGTATAATTTTCAAGGGGGACGAGTATTCTCTGACGGTGGTTGACAACGGCATAGCGGCTGTTGACAAAGCCCGCGAAATCATACCCGATATACTGCTGATTGACGCATTCATGCCCGGAAAAACCGGCTATGAAGTATCGGAAGCGGTGCGTTCAACCCCATCACTTGCTGACAAGCCTATCTTGATCCTCACCAGTTCATTTGAACCATTTGATCTGGACAAGGTAAAAAAATGCGGCGCTGACGATTTTATCACCAAGCCGTTTGAGTCGGAGCAGATGCTTGACAAGGTGGAAAAACTCCTCAAGCTGGGCAAGGCGAGAGCCCCGTCAGTACAGCTTTTGCAAGTGCAGCCTGCCTCTGAAACTGTTCTTGAACAGGTCCATGAAGTTTTCACTCCCGTATGGGACGATTCCTCCAGCTTTTTTGCTCAACCGGAACCTGAGCAATCTTCGCAGACGTCGGCGCCGGAAGTTATGTGGGGTGACTTGCTCCTGGGCGATGAACCGGCGGCCGATTCGATTGTTGACGCTCCGGAAACTCCAGCCAATAACCCGATGGACGAGTTAGACGATTTGTTTTCCAAACTCGTTCTGGAGCCGTCCATGTCTCCCCTCCCGGAGTCTTTGCCGGAGAATTCATTCCCGGCAACTCCGGCTTCTCAAGAGTTGGATTCGTTTTTTGCAGCCGAACACCTCCCGCTGTTCGAAGGGAGCGATGCTGACGTCAGCACCGACGTTTCCGCACTGGAGGCTCCCATGCCGGTGCCGGAGGAGGTGGACGTTCCGGACATGCCCGCATTTGAACGACCCGATATCATGGACGTTACTGATTCTGATTTACAGGGATTCTGGCCGTTCCAGGAGACGCCGGAAGCTGCAGAAGCTGAGAATATTAACAAAACGGATGGAGCAACGGCCGAAGCAACCAGGGAAGATGCTCCGGAAACCGGTACGCACGAACCCCCGTCTCCCCTTTTTTCCGGCATCACCGTGGATACTGCTTCATCTCTCGCCAGAGATGTTCCTGAGCGGACCGAAAAACGGGTGGAAATTGCCATGTCGAATGACATGGAGGCCCGCGGTCAGGCCATCTTCAGTAAAAAGAACGCTCTTTATGCTGCGGCTGCCCTGCTCTGCGTAATTGCGGCGGGCTCGTATCTGTTTTATGACAAATCACCGCACGATTCCGTATCGAGGAAAGCTGAAAATAAGCCTGTCTTACGGAGTGAACCGGTTGCAAAGAAGGCGCCTGAAAAACCGTTGCCGGGAGTTGCTCTCGCGCCGCCGGGCCAGTCCCGAGCGTCCTCGGCGCAACGGACCACGCAGACGGCTCCCCTGCCGACGTTTATACCTCCTGCCGGCCGTGACGTTTCGTTCCGCTTCAAAGAGCCGGGATGGGAACGTTATGTTGGCTCAGGGTGCGAATACCGGCTTTACCGGCATGAAGGACGTATCGGGACGATTCATGTCCTTGCCACCGGAAAAAAACCGATCAGTGCTAACGCAATGAGTGCCATCCTTACGGAACTCACGGCAACTGCCGATGTTACGCCCACCGCTCGGGAAGAGAAGCAGGCGGGCTTCATTATTTCCCATGGCCGGGCCGGGAATAGGGCGGATCTCCTCATATACCGGAAAAACGGTGCGATCAGGGGAGTTGTAATCGCTCTGAAGTAAACGGGACATGCCTGATTCAACGTAGCGCATATCCATTTTGCATATAGTTCCATTGTCACAAGAGAGAGATAAATATTTCATTCGGAGAAGCGATGCGAAATTTCA
>CAIYZD010000117.1 GCA_903930585.1 uncultured Geobacteraceae bacterium
CCAGCGCCAGGATCAATGCCGACGATACGCCAGCAATCATCAATACCTGTCGGCGCAATTGTTCTCGTGTCTTGAATACGACTTCCATGGGCTGCCAGGAGTTGATAATCCTGTCGTACGTGCCATCCCGCCTGATGTCGGCCAATCCCGAGTTGATCTCTTTGAGCAGAGGTGCATTGCCTTTTTTTACGGCAATCGCCGAGTAACTTCGGATGATGGGCTCCTTGATTAAATTGACGCCATGGATGTTGTTTGACGCCAGCACAAAGCTCCCCACCCACCGGTCAGCAACCACTGCGTCCACGGCTCCCGTTTTCAGCATCCTGAAGCCTTGAACAAAGTCCGGGATAATTTCCACAATGATCTGAGGGTTCTCCCGCAGCAAGAGGATTGGCAGCCCCTGTTTTTCGACGCCGACCTTCAAGCCACGTAAATCGTCCATGGAAGCTATGTCAACACGTTCGGAGGAGGTGAATATCGTGAATTCAGAAGTCAGCAATGGTTCTGAAAAGTCATAGAGTTTCAGGCGTTCCTTATTGGAATTAATTTGCAGCAGAGCGTCTGCCTGATCCGCCAGAACGAGTCGTTGAGCTTCCGTCCAGTTCATGAGACGAATCTCCACGGGGTTGTGCATGCGCTTTGCCAGGGCCTCGGCAAGGTCAACCGTGATGCCTGCCGGTTTGCCGTCCTTTATGAAGTTCATCGGTGGCAGCGACTCGTTGCCCAGAAATAGAACTGTCCGCTCCCCGGTCTTCCCGCCAACAGGTTGTGCCCTCGCACACTCTATCGGCCACCAGACTGACAGTGCGCCGATAATCACCGTCATAGCCACCACACAGGCCCTCCGCATGCCGGTGATGAACCAAAAGAGTGTATCGGCCAACACCAGCCCCATCTTGCGTCGTGCCATCAACCAGCCGACAACCGCGACCTCTGCGGTCATAATGATGATGGCGCAGGGGTGATTCCAGATTACGTAGGTGTAGCCGGCGATTATCGCAGCCGCCACAATGCCCCGACCAAGCCCTAAGAACTGCAGTGCCAGCATGGCGAATATGCTGCCGAAAAGGAAGTCGATATTGAGGAAAATAGGGAACTTATAATAGTTGCCGGCCAGTCCGGCGACGATCAGGGCGAGTAGGAGTGGGAGAGTGTATTTATTGGGTATGACAGATGATGTGTTGGTCATTGTTGACTCCGGCTTAAACTATAAAACGGCGCACGGAAAAACCGCGACGCCGTTTTATATGGGCGTCAATCAGCATAATTGTTGACAGTGGTATTTGTCGGCAGGAGATTTTCCGTCGGCTCGTTATCAACCACGACAACGGTATAGTTCTCCAGGTCGGTATCAGAACCAATCGTACTGTTTTGCTCACTCATTCGGGGGCCTCCCGGGATTGCCACAGTTGTTTCAGACTCGATAATTCACCGGCATTGATCAGCTTGGATACTATTTGGTGTATTTTACAGGTTGTTGGATTAGCTGTCTATTAGGGGAAACCACTAGAAACGACTTTATGGGGCGGTTATTTTTGTATTAATGAGGTGAAATCGGCGGTGAGGATTCGTGAGAGGGGCTACGCACATGCAGTAGTAATAACGCTATTTTCGCCCTGCAATGATCGCCCAGCGGGCAAGACTGGCTGCGTTGGCAACATTCAGACTTTTCATCAGGTTCGTCCGATGCGCTGACGGTAATCAAAGGCTCAGTTACCCCCGCTATTCAGAAAAATAGCAGAAAGTCAAACCCCAGAGGTTTCCAATATCTGACAAAAAGTGATAATTCAAGACCTGACCCTCACCCCCCCCGCAAATAGGCAACAACAAGAGCCTGACCCCGTAGGTTTCTTCATCCCTCTCAAATACCCGTATCGTGATGATGCCTCCCGCAACGCATTTTGCCTTGACGGCTTCCTCGGCATTAGTGAGCAGATTCAGAATAACCTGCGAATATTCATTCGGCAAACTGCTCCTGTTTTACTGCTGCAAGTTTGAGAAACTTATTTTTGTCGCGAAGAAAATCTGCAGCAGCTTTCAGATCGAGGTGCGTCCGGACACGTGCCATAACAATCGGAGGGCTGATCGGCCTGGTTATATAATCTGCCGCACCCAGTTCGAGGCCACGCTTTTCGTCTTCCACCTCAGCACGGACAGTCAGGAATATGACCGGTATATTACGCGTACGTGCGTCGCACTTAAGCTGTCGGCATACTTCATAACCGTCCATACCAGACATCACGATGTCGAGTAGAATCAGATCAGGTGGATTGTCAGACCGGGCGATCCGGAGCGTCTTTGCACCGTTGGTGGCAACTTTGACATTGTACCGGTCAGAGAGAATACCGTTTATTAACAGCAGATTGTCGGGAGTGTCATCAACCACCAGCACGGTAGAACGATTACTATCAGTCATTGTAAACCTCATTATATCTTTTCATTGCTCTCTCAAGATGCTCCACCGCCGTTTCAAAATCGCAGCTATTCAGCGCCGCTCGTATGTCCGAAAATTCCTGCGGAAATGCCGCGATGAACAGGTTGCCATGTGATTCGAACAGTTCTACCG
>CAIYZD010000118.1 GCA_903930585.1 uncultured Geobacteraceae bacterium
AATTCTGATATGTCTGCCAGTAGTCAATAGAAAAAAGTAGTCCTTCAACAACGTTTTTCGCTGTCAGTTTTTTGCTTTTATGTTTCCAGGGCATAAACAGAGACGCAACCTGATACTCGACGGTTGTTCACTCTGATATTCGCGGGTTGTTTACCGCATGACTTGGTTTCGTCGTGGAGCTGCCTCGGTCTACTGCCGGGAGTCAAACAAATGTCTGTCCCATAGAATTGTCGAGGGTTCTCCGACCGCGGTTACATCTCTGCTTATACCCTGGAAGTATTGTGCGTTAGTTACGTGCGATGCTCCTGTTTGTGAAGTTTTTGTTCTTTCTAATTACACGCCGTTATTGGTTTAACTTCTTTGGCTATTGCCCACATGAAGGCGCAAAGTTCTCTGGCTATAGCACAAATGATTGTTTGATGTTTTTTGCCTCTGGCTTCCATTTTGCGGAAACGGCTACAGAGTCTGACCTGAGCTTTCCAAGCGATGTCGCAAATCTGTTTTGACAGCCCCTCTTGACGAGCGAGCAGTTCCTTGCCAATTCGGGCTTTGAGCCGATATGTCTGCGCGGCTTCGACGAGGGATTTCCTCACATGACCATTGCCGGCCTTGGTTATGCTCCCAGTTCTCCGACTGCCTCCGCTGGAATGTTCGGAAGGAACAAGGCCAAGGTAGCTCATCAACTTGCGGGGATTATCAAAGCGTTTCAGATCGCCAAGTTCAGCGACAGTTGTTACTGCAACATGTAATGAAACACCACGCATTGCTTGTAATGCTTTAACAACCGGAGCCAGTTCCCACGAAGGGAGAACTTCCTGAATCTGAGATGTGAGTCGGGCTATCCGACACGTGCAATCTTTAACCGTATTAATATTTTCCTGAAGGACGATTTGTTGCGCCGGGATTGGCATTGCCAGTCCAGCAAGCCAAACCATGTGAGTTTGCTTCCAATCACCCTTCCCGGAAAATTTAACGCCATGCCGGAGGAGAAAGCTCTTGAGTTGTTGTTTAGCTACACGCCCGGCTTTTACAGCATCCTGACGAGCACGAACCAGGTCGCGCATAGCCTCATCTTCTTCTCTGGGAACGTAGACAGGTGCAAGTTCTCCGGCACGGTGCAAACTGGAGAGCATAATAGCATCGCGGCGGTCGGTCTTAATGCGGTTACCGCTCCGCTTTGGTATCATCGACGGGGCAACCACCATGCACTCGTACCCGGCTTTTGTCAGAAACCGATATATGCCGTAACCACAAGGGCCAGCTTCATAAACAAAATGAAGCGAAGCTTCAGGATGCGCCTTTTTGATCTTCTTAACCGCTTTGTCCAGATCGGTGAGGTCGCCGCCGATCGTGCCGAAATATCGAACTGCTGAGTTTCGGTCACCTTCAACTAAAGCAATATCAATGGATTCTTTATGTACATCGAGACCAACAAATATGCTAACATTCTTCATGACTCGCCTCCTTGGTTTTGGCTCTGCGCCGTTGGATTTATTCCGACAGCGTAACCCACGTTAGCAAGGAGCGAGTCTTTTTTTATTCTACTGGCAGACATTATGTCTACCCCT
>CAIYZD010000119.1 GCA_903930585.1 uncultured Geobacteraceae bacterium
GCCGTACTTTTCGCGGCGAATTTTCATATCCGCCATTTGTTCTTTGATGAAGGAGTCGCTCGACTTTGGCAGAATCTGGCTGAAAATCACCTTGGAAAGAGCGGCGAAAAGGGAACGACTGCCGGAGAGAAAACGGGCATCCATCAATGCAGTTTTGACCGTGCCATCCGCCGCCGCCATTTCGATGCAATCAGCAATCAGGCGGACCGAATAGCCGACTTCAAGTCGCATGTCCCAGAGAAAATAGAGTAGTTTCTGGGCAATATCTTCTACCGTAGCGGACGGGAGAACGCCGTCATGCAGAAACATGATGTCGATATCGGATAACGGATTCAGCTCGCCCCGCCCATAGCCCCCTACCGCGACAAGCGAAATATGCTCAAGCATATCTTCACCGCCGCCAAGGTCATAAATAATGGAAAGAAACAATTTATTATGCAATTCATCCATCATATCGCTGAGAAGATGGGTAACATCCGTGCCGCTGGCACCACTCAGGTGAAGCTGCTTGATATCATCACGATATCTAGCCAGAAAATTTTTGCAGCCGGAAAGATAGAGCTGACGTTTTTCGTCAAAACCGGCCATACCGGCATCGCCGACAGCATTTATTGAATCGGGAAAATAGGGGTCGATAAAAAATTGCATGAAACTCCTCAAGAATAGGAATTTTGTAAAAACAAGTCAGAAACACGGATTGGCAGGTTGCTGACAGCAGCAGCCATTTTGAGCGGTGGATTATACGTCAGGCACGGCAGACAGTCAAAAATATTCAGGCGGGTTTGAGGGACATGTAACAGTAAAACATTTATCTGTGTGCAGTTTCCATCTTACGATTCTTTTCGGGAATAACACTAATCAACATCCGTAACGCCTTATTCACTGCCTCTGCAGTAGAAAAGTATTTTCTTACATCAGGTTCCAACATTACGGCACCCTCTTCCTGTGTAAAATAGTGCACAGTTGCAGTTCCGTCGTCATTATGAACGGTGACAGTATGTCCCTTCCGGTATGCTTCATGGTATTTACCACGTATCCCGGTAACACCGGTAAAATCGTATTCTTTTTTCATGGTATCTAGGTTTTCAGTAGGTTTCATAAAGTTTTTTCTCCTTTGCAGTCGCTTTACGGGAGCTGATGATTCGTAATTTGCCTATTCTTTCAGTGAACACTACCAGAATTATTCTGGAATGTGAAGATACGCCGATATTTATGGTGCGGAATTCATCGTCAGAATGTTCTGGGTCAGGAAATGTCAACAATAAAGGATCATTGAATACAGACTTGGCCTCTTCAAAGCTTACCTTGTGATTTTTCAGGTTTTCGGCAGCTTTAACTGCATTCCATTCAAATTCTAAATGCACATAAACTCCTGCAATTGTTCATTTATTCACCATACGAAACTTATTATGGATGTCACCGGTACACTCTCCTCTAAATCTAAATACGGCATTTGATCACCCAACACCGCACAAAACCAGTTGGGGCGTTCTTATGAGAATTAGCAGCATTTACTTAAAAGCGGAAGTTTTTTCTATAAAAATGTCATGAAATTCCCACAACACTATCCGGTAAAAACGTCATCCAAAAACTGTTTTTCATTCAAACCACTCTGCCATTCCTTATGTTGCTTAATGCTGTCAATCCGCTTTTTTTTTGGGACAGATTAAGAAATCAGAGCGTTTCCAACGGGCCTAAACCATCCAAAAGAAGGTTGACTCCTTTTTGAATAACCAACTCCTCATCCATATATTTTGCAATTTTCATCTTAAATTCTCCTTGATGCAAAATTATAGCGGATCTCCACTCCAGACAGAAATATCTGCTTTAATACATTTTTTCAGCAACTTATCATCACAGGTAATAAAGCAGGCTCTTGCCGCTTCGGCAAATGCAACATGAGCCGCGTCCGCGACACCAAACCCACGTTGAAAAAGATGTACTGTTCGTTGTCGTGTCGCTATTAAATCAGCCATTATTTGAGTCCCGAGATTATTTATAACACCAATTAACTCTACGCGCTCAATAATATCGGGCAAAACAGAAATTTCGCGATACCCTTTCAAGGTGGAAGATTTGTTGTTTTTTGAAAATGTCTATAAATACCGGCGCAGGCGGAGTCAAGTTTTTTCCTGTTTAATCAAGATCACTCTCCGCCTAAAAAAACATCTATGAATTGCTGCTTGCTCTTATCACCGTTTTATCCATAATGCC
>CAIYZD010000120.1 GCA_903930585.1 uncultured Geobacteraceae bacterium
GGTTCAAAGTGGCCGGCATCGTCCTCGCCGCCGGCAGGAGTACCCGCATGGGGTTGACGAAGCAGCTCCTCCCTTTCCGTGGCCGGACCGTACTGGAATGGGTGGTGGACAATGCCCTGGCTTCGAAACTTCAGCCGGTGATCGTGGTGATCGGCCACGAGGCAGAGGCAGTAAAGCCACTCATGGCGGGGAAGGCGGTCACGACCGTTGTCAATTGCTGTTACGAAACGGGACAGAGCTCATCACTGAAGGCCGGCTTGCAGGAGCTTGCCGGAGATTGCGACGCAGCGCTCTTTCTCCTCGGAGACCAACCCCTCGTCACCCCGGAGACCATAAACCTCATCCTTGACGCCTATAACGACTCACCCTCCCCCATCGTCATGCCCACCTTTGACGGTCGACGCGGCAACCCCGCCCTTTTCGACCGAACGACCTTTCCCCGCATCAATGCCCTGAGCGGAGACTGCGGCGCCAGAGCTCTCTTTACGGAATATGAAGGGGAAATCCGCAGCGTAGAGGTGCACACCTCTGCCATTCACTTCGATCTTGATACCATTGTAGATTACCATCGTTTGCTGAAGGAATCCGAAGGTTGGTAACCCGTTATTTATTACTCAAAAACATTTAAATTCGTATTTGTTACAGGTTGCCCAAAGAAATCGGTCTTCATGCAGAACATTTCCCTGTTTGTTTCTTCCAGACTCGCGGTGAATTCGTCGCGCCGTTTTTGTCTCAAAATGTCGTACAGTTCCAACGCTTCATTTTTCGTCAATATACCGGTTGCGTGAACATCATATTTCGTATTGTCAGAATGGCGACAAACAACACTAAACCCGAATTTGTGAGCACAGGGGCACTCCGGTCTTTCAACCAGACATCCGAATACATTCAGGAGCGCCAATTGAATTGTAAGGCATTCAGACATATCCAGCTCCATTCTTCTGTGTAAATCACACGTAGGATCAAATGAGAAAGGCCGCAAGGATTTTTATGCGGCCTTTCTCATTTCAAGAAATACGCTAGGTCAGGCAGGCTCAACCCGAAGATAATTCTTTCCATCTTCAGAGCATACAAGGCGAACTTTCAACCCGTTAGAAAATTCAATTTCAGTTGGGTAGAGATCGTCATTGCCGGTGTATGTAATATTTTCATCAGCTTCCCGCTTAGCTTTCATCTCAAAACTTCCTCTCATGCCGTAAGGCGGTTTTCTGTTGCACGGATGCATTTGATACGCTGAAGGCTACGCCGCGTACAAACTTCTCCCGCCACAGACGTAAAATACTTGGCCCGTAATGAACGAAGCTTCGTCATCTACAAAAAATTTAATGGCATTCGCGATATCGTCATCCTCACCGATTTTACCGGTAGGCTGCTTGGTAAGAAACGCCAGGCGGTTTTTTTCCGGGAGTTCCTCCCACATGGGAGTATGAATAAGCCCGGGGGCGATACAGTTAACGGTAACACCTTTCCTGCCAAGTTCGAGCGCTAATGTCCTGGTAAGGCCAACCAATCCGGCCTTTGCCGACGCATACGGTGCTTGACCGGCCCCGCCAAGCCATGCCCTTGAAGCGATATTAATGATACGACCATGGCCTTTTTCAACCATATATCCATGTACCGCCTGACTGCACAAAAATGCGCCTTTCAGATTGACATTCAGAGTTATATCCCAATCCTTTTCAGTCAGATTCCTGATAGCTCCAGCGCGTTCCATCCCGGCATTATTGACGAGAATGTCCAGGGACCCAAACGTTTCAACAGCAGACTTAACCATCTCATTGACCGATTCGTAATTACATATGTCGGCAACTTTACCCAACACATCAAAACCGTTTGATTTGAATTCTGCAACCGTCTGCTCAACCTTTTCAGGAACAATGTCGTTGATAACAATCTTAACGCCCTGCTCCGCCAGCCGCAGCGCAGTTTTCTTCCCCATACCGCTTGCCGACCCTGTTATTAGTGCAACCTTACCTTGTAAATTCGACATGCTGCTCCTCCCGGTATAAATACGTAGTGTCTGATATATTAAGAATCACGTCTATGCTGACATTGACGAGTAAATACTTTTGCCGCCACACACAATAAGGTTTTGTCCGGTGACATATTTACTTGAATCAGCGGCCAGATATGCTACCGCAAATGCGACATCCTCCGGTTTTCCCAGGCGCTGCACAGGCATCGATCCGGCTGCTTTGGCTTCCGCCTCAGGAGACAGGTCATCAGCTTGTGACTTTATGTCCCCCTTTATCACCTGATTTACCGTAATGCCGTCTTTTGCCGTCTCAAGCGCAAAAGAGCGCGTCAGACCGAATAAAGCAGACTTTGCCGTGCTGTAATTGGATCGATTTTGAACACCGAGATAGTCAAGACTGCCAACAGTCACAATTCGACCGTATTGACGTTTCTGCATTTCCGGTATGACATTCAGACAAAAGGAAATTACCGGAGTAAGATTCTCTTTTAACGAAACCTCCCAATTTGCGAGTGTACCTTCAGAGATCGGGAGACCATCTTTATGGTCAAAGTTATTGATCAGGATATCAACAGCACCGTGTTTCTCCAGAATTTTAGCAACTGCGGCCTTTACTGAATTTGAATCGGTGGGATCAAGCGATACCTTTTCCAGCAACGCGCCCGCCACATCGCTGCCAAGCGCAACTGCGTCAAGGCCCTGAGAGTCGCTATCGACCAGAATTAATTTTGCGCCGTTTTTTGCGAACTTTATACTTATCGCCTGGCCTATTTCGTTTGCGGCTCCTGCAATAAGCGCAATTTTGTTTTTCATATGACTACATCCTCCATGTCTTGATTGTTTAGAATTTAGATCCGGTTACCACTCTACCAGCCTCTCACCAGCATGTGCATTGTGCAGGCCGCATGTTCTGTTCCCGAAAGACCACCACCCGTCACGTGAGACATTGCAACCTTGGGTGTCGGGCCAACCTGATGACCGCCGCATTCGCCGCGCAACTGCATCACGTTCTGGGCAATCTGAGCAGCCCCGGATGCGCCGATCGGATGGCCGTATGACAGTAACCCGCCACGCGGGCTCACAACGCACTGTCCGCCATAGGTCGACTGACCATCACGCAGGAATTTGAGACCATCTCCCTTATTGCAGAGCCCCATACATTCATAGTACAGCAATTCCGCAATGGTAAAGGCGTCGTGCAACTCAAGAATATTAACCTCTTTCGGGCCGATACCCGATTCTTCATAGAGTTTTTCCGAAGTCGTCTCGGTGATGTCATCACCGGTAATATCTCTGGGGCGGTTATGATAAGGTCCGGACTCCACGACCACACCGGCAACCTTGACCGGCTTGTCTATGCCAAGCTTTTTCATCATCTCCTTCGACCCGACCACAACCGCAGCCGCACCATCGGCAATCCCGCAACATTGCTGAAGCGTCAGCGGAAAGGCAACCATGCGCGAATTAACAACTTCCTCGATAGTGATAGCACCCTTGAACCAGGCATTTGGATTGTGGGTGGCGTGCTTTCTGTTCTTGACCGTGATCATGGCCAGATCTTCGAGGGTGGCTCCGGTCTCATGCATATATCGTGTCGCCCGCATGGCATATTTTCCGGTCATTACCGCTCCATGCATCGTCTCGATGTCAGATCGGGCCGCACTGAAAGCAGCGCCACTCTGGCGATGCATCGTATGGTTTTCAGCCCCAACACCTATCGAGAGATCGGTCAGACCGGTCGCGACATCCTTAATCGCGCAGAAGACTGCCATGGCACCGGCGGAACAGGCACTCTGCACGTTAATGATGGGCAACTTGGGCCCGCACATCCCGAGACCTCTGAAGATCGATTGTCCGGCCGTCATGTCATTCATACCATTGCCGACATATGCGCTTTGAAGCATGTCAGGCCGGTCTATGTTCGAATTCTTCATCGCCTGTAAAGCAGCCTCTCTTCCCAAACCATCAAAATCGATGGTATGCTTGCCGAACCTTGTTTCACCGACACCTGCAATATATACGTCACGCTGTAATTTCATAAAGCCATCTCCTGTCATTCATTGTTATAAAGTAATTATTCACGTTACAGCCATATACCTACGCAGCTATTTTTTTGAACTTATAGCTCATAATCGGCAGGTTATCGTTGTTCATCCGGATTGGGCCGATAGTCAATTCTACTTCTTCATCACAGTGATAGGTACCGACTTCTCCCTCCAGCTGGGCGAAAACTCTCAGGTCCTCCGGCAGGTCCACGTAGGCGAATATATATGGAGTAGCCAATCCCTGCTGACCGATGTAAATATCCGAGAAACTGTAAACCTTCCCTCTCCGGGACAAAGGTATTACTTCAAATTCCTCTCCCCAACAACCGGTGCAGAGAGTAACCTTGAAATCAAGCTGACCGCATTTCTTGCAACGATATCCTTTCAGATAGGGGAGACCGCCATCCGTAGGGACTTCGAGAATGTCCGGATGAAAAAATGTAATATCCGGCTCTTTTTCCTTCACTTTTTTCTTTGGGGCCTCTTCTTGAGTTGACATGTCGTTCCTCCTTGTTATTTACCTTCAATTTTCAGATTTCTGGTACTGTGACCGCTCAAACTCTGTACATATACCTGTTTATACTTCCATTTGACTGTAGACCAATTCCGCTATGTCTTTAATCATCTGATCTTCCGTAAATTTCTTCAGGCCATCGGTCAGCATCAACATACAGAAGGGACAGGACGTGGCAATGGTAGTTGCGCCGGTATCAAATGCCTCTTTTGCCCTGTTCTGATTGATACGTGTCCCCTCCTCTTCGGTCCAGTAATTGCCCCCTCCGGCGCCGCAACAGAAACTTTCGAGGCCATGTCGTTTCATTTCAACCAGTCGGCCAACCGACGACACCACATCGCGCGGTTCGGACAGAATATTGTTATGCCGTCCCAAATAGCAGGGGTCGTGATAACAGATCGATTCCCCATTATTTTTCATACGAATTGTCCCGACAGTAATCAGGTTACGCAGGAAAACCGCATGTGGAATGACGGAAAACGTTCCCCCAAGCAAGGGGTAGTGACTCGTAAAACTGTTATAGCAATGGGGACACAGGGTGATGATGGTGGTAACCCCCAGCGACTTGAATTCTTCGATATTTTCCCCGGCAATTTCTGAAAAAAGGAATTCATTGCCCATCTGCTTCGCCGGGTCGCCGGTACAACGGTTCTCTTCAAGAATACCGAATGAGACACCCGCTGCTTTCAGTATGTTGACCATGGCCCGACCGATACTCTGGGTCCGCTCTTCGTAGGCGACCGAGCAGCCGATCCAGAGGAGATATTCCGTTTTCCCCTGTTCAAATATCGGAACATCAAGGCCCTTGCGCCAGTCGTTAGGGCCAAAACCGGTACCGACAAATGGATGATGACGGGCCTCCAGACTCCGGTGGGCCTGACCCATGATACCGGGTATATCTGAACGCTCCATAAGCAAGTTCTGTCTCATGCCCAGGATGGCGTTCGGCTGATTGATCGATACGGGACAGGCCTCCATGCATGCCGCACAGGTGGTGCAACTGTAGATGGTTTCAGTGGCGACGGTCTCCAGAAGCGTATCGTCCTCAAGCTTGTTCTGCTGGAAATAATCTCCAAGGGTGACCATGATGTTTTTGGGTGAGAGACTTTTGCCGGTCTGGGCGGCAGGGCAGACTTCATGACAGCGCCCGCAACGAAGACAGGTGGAGATATCCAGAAGATTTTTCCAGCTCAAATCAGCCACTTTACTGATTCCGAGGGATGGAACTTCGTCGCCTTCACCTTCAAATGCTTCAAAATCAATGACTCCCATCTTGGGGCCGGGCAACGGCAGGTCAAGTCCCGCATTGATGGGTGCAAGCACCAGATGGACCAGGGGAGACCAGGGGAGATACGCAATCAGGGAAAGTACCATGATGCCATGTACCCACCAGAGACAGCGATGCAGTGACGAAAGCGATCCGGCATTTGCAAGCAGCGGCGCCAGCCAGTTACCGGCAAAAGATCCGGGATCCGGCCCGTTCTGGGCAATTCGCAGCCCCTCCACAAAAAAACCGGTAACGAGAATGGCGATGATTACCGCTTCGATCAGAATAAAGCCGGAGTTTGCCCTGAAGCAGGTCAATCGCTCCGGTGGAAACAGTCTGCGAATCAGCAGAAAAAGTACGCCGGCCAGCGCACCAATCCCGGCGGCGTCAAGGGCACATCCCATGAACCAGTGATTAAACTCGCCACTGAACACGGGAAGCCCAAACAGCACATTCAGGATAACGAGAACGGTGCCGACACCCAATACCACCATTCCCCAGAGCAGCAACCCGTGGGCAATACCGGTGCAGAGCTTTTTATAGATACGTGTCCCCACGATACCCTTCGTCAGAAAGGAACGTATATAGAGCGGACCGATTTTCATGGCCGTCAGGGGAAGCCCCAGACTGACACGCGCCTTACCCTGCCTGATCCGCTGCCAATGGCAAAACAGCCCATACGCAAAAATAGCCATTGCCGGTATTGACAGGAGATCGATCAGCACTCCATGGTGTATATTCCAGTAGGGCACCCGTCCCATGTCAGGCATTCTCCTTCAAGGCCTTTATCAAGGCAGGCACGACCTTTTTGTAGTCACCGACAATGCCGAATCTGGCTCGCTTGTAAATATTCGCCTCGTTGTCCTTATTGATGGCGACAACGCACTTGGCATTGGAAATGCCTGCCAGATGCTGACTTGCTCCGGACACACCAACGGCAAAATAAACGCTGGGGGCCACGATCTTGCCGGTCTGGCCGATCTGAGCGCCGGGAGGCATCCACCCCTCATCAACCGCCCCTCGTGAGGCTCCGACAGCGCCGTTCACGAGTCCGGCCATTTCCTTCAGGATGGCAAAATTCTCGGCAGCGCCAATCCCTCTGCCGCCGGTGACAATAACTTCGGCATCTTCAAGCGGGACACCCTGACGCTCCTCTTCAATTTCCTCAAGAAGAGTAATCCTCTGAGGACCAACCGGAAGATCGATAGTCGTCGCACTCCCTTCCAGCACGGCAGCCTCAAAGTATTTACGCTTGATAGTCAGAACCAGTGGCCCTGCTTCCAGCTTGTAATTGGCAACCGCCTTGGACCCGTAAAGGGACCGTTCGATAGAGAGGTCAGTACCTATTCCGGTGACTTCGGAAAGAATCGGTGCGCCCAGACAAACGGCAAGCGGACCGGCAATTCCTGCCCCAATTGCGGTGGCGCTCAAAAGAATCAATTCATAACCTTCCTTGCGGATAAGCTCGGCCAGGGCCGACCCGATATTCGCCCCCAGAGTATCCGCCACGCGATAGGCGGCGCCATAACTTCCGGAAAGTTCACCAGGACCCAACACCACAATATCGGGCGTAGCAGAGAACAGTCTGCCGACGGCAACCAACTCTCCCACTATCTTGGGATTTGCCGTTTCTATAATAAGTGTTTTCATAGATACCGTTCCTCCTTGAGCCTTTTCAACAATACACGCGCAGCTTCGTCCATATCCTCACCCGGAATCAGTTCACAAACAGATTCCATTTTAGGAATCTTCACCGATACCTCCGCGATAGTCATTTTTTTTGCCCCGGTCTCCGACAGTTTCTCCACCGGCTTCTTCTTAGCGCCAAAAATCGCCTTTACCGCCGGGATCCTGGGTACGTTTTCCGGTATGCTGGTAATGGAAAGCACTCCCTTACCGCTCAATTTCATCAACCGTTTGCCCGTTTCCGTGAGTTGGGAAACCTTCCAGCCGTCAGCTATGCTTTCAGCGGTACAGGCTTGAGGAATAAAGGGGTAATCAAGCATGCCGGCCAACAATCCGGGTACAACCCCACGGTCCATGTCGGATGACTGACGTCCGGCCAGAATGAGGTCAACATTGCCCAGTTTGGTAATGGCCTCTTTCAGGTTGGCGGCAATGACAAAGGGGTCATCCGAGTTACCCTCGACAAGAAGCAGTTTGTCCGCCCCCATGGCCAAGGCCTTACGGAGAAACTGGACATCATCATTTTGGCCGTAAGAGACAATCGTCAACTCAGCGTCATTTTTCTCCTTCAGTTGCACGCCAAGCTCAACAGCGTTTTCATCATAAAGCCCGATCATTCTTGTATAGCGGGGATGAGCCCGGTTTCCCACCAGTTCGAAATCCGCGGACGGGACCTCATAATCCGGCACCACTTTTGCTAAAACAACAATATGCATATGTGCGCTCCTACCAAAGATGAATTTAACTGCATCTCCCCATTTTATACTTTCAGCTATTTGCCTTTATATTGGGGAGTTCGTTTCTCGGCAAAGGCCTTGAAGCCTTCTTTTCGGTCTTCCGTATCCCTCAGACTCCCCCACAACAGGTAGGAAAAGTCGATCGCGTGTCGCAGCGGCATGTCCATGCCCATAACTACGGCCTGCTTTGCGGCCATGACGCTCAGAGGAGCATTTGACGCAATTTTCTCTGCATATTTCTTTGCCAGCTCCATAAGTTTATCCGGTTCAACCACGTCGCTGACCAGCCCTATGCGATGGGCCTCCTGGGCATCGATAAGTTCCCCGGTCAACAGCATTTTCATGGCAACCGCCTTGGGTATAGCCCGCGGGAGGCACTGAGTTCCGTTCAAACCGGCAAGACTGGCAACCTTTGTCTCAGTCAGACCAAATTTCGCAGTGGTACTGCAAATCATCAAGTCACAGGCCAGGGCCATCTCCAGACCGCCGCCGATGGCAAATCCGTTAATACAGGCAATAATAGGCTTCCACATCTGCATATGGGGGATGATAGGCTGCCCTTCCTTGTAGTAGAGCGCCGCCATGCATTCGTCCGGAACCGGGGTCTTCTTCATATCCGTCCCCGTGCAGAAAGACTTTTCGCCTGCGCCCGTCAGTACTGCTACACGGATCTCAGGGTTGGTTTTCACTTCAGCCCAGATCTCCGCAAGCCGCGCAACCGCTTCAGGATCAAGCGAATTCATGGCCTCCGGCCGGTTCAGCGTGATATAGGCAACATTACCTTCTTGAACAAAATCTACTCCCATCTTACCCTCCTGATTTCGTATATTTTCTGACTGAAGACAGTCTCATTCGTATGCATCCCGAACCTGGTACCTTGCTGCTAGTAGTCATCCTTGGAAACGATGAACGGAGAGTACGGTTTCTTCTCCTTCAGGAGCTGCCGGGCAATGAGCCACCGGTGAACTTCCGAAGGACCTTCTACAATTCTCCACATCCTCACATGACGCGCCACATACTCAATTCCCAATTCATGGGAAACCCCGAGCCCACCATGAATCTGGATGGCCCGATCGGCAACCCGGGTCAGCATTTCGGTGGCCGCCACTTTAACGCTCGCCCCTTCAATGCGCAAATCCTTGTGTCCCTGATCCGATTTCCACGCCGCGTAATAGAGCGTCCAACGCACCTGTTCCAGTTCCATGGTTGAATCGGCAATCCAGTTTTGAATTGTGCCCCGCTCCGCCAGCGGCTTGTCAAAGGTAATCCGGTTATTGGCCTGATCAATCATCATCTGGATCAGTCTCTCCGCCATGCCGGTGCAACTGGAGGCCAGTTCGATCCGGCGCACGCCGAAACGGTTCTGTAACGGTATGAACGCCTTGCCAACCTCACCCAGAATGTTGTCGTCATCAACTTCCACATCTTCCAGAATCAGGTCCCACGTCGGCATCGGCCCAATTACCGGGATCTCCTTGCCTATCCTGACTCCCGGATGATCCCGGTCGACGAGAAACGCTGTGAACCGGTCTTTGGTTGCGGCAGAGGGATCAGTAACGGCAATGACGATGAAAAAGACATTGTCGTAGTCACACTTGCTGATAAACGTCTTGGTGCCGTTAATAACCCATTTGGTACCCTTCTTTACCGCCTTGGTCTTCAGGCCACTGACATCGGAACCGGCACCTGGTTCGGTACAGGCCATTGCTGAGTCAACGTCACCGTTGCAGTAGGGAAGGAAATATTTTTCCCGTTGTTTGGGACCGCAGCACTCATGCAGATAATACAGGTTGGGGGCATCGGGGGGAAGTGTAAAACCATGATTTGAAAATCCGACCAGGCTTTTGGAAAGCTCTTCAACCACCAGGGTCTTGGCAAGCATCCCCAATCCCTGGCCTCCAAACTCTTCGTCCACTTCGAGACCCCAAAAGCCGAGATCTTTGGCCTTTTTCATCAGCCGCTTGTGATCCTCATCCGGAATCAGGTGACCAGGTGTAGTCCAGAGGGACAACTCGCGCTCCAACATAGCCTTTTCAAGCGGCATTAATTCCCGTTTGACAAACTCTCTCATCGACTCCTTAAGCATCATATATTCTTCGGGTATACTAAAATCCATTATCACCCTCCTGTTTTTTTATTGTTACAAACATGAATGTAAAGTTGCTGGTTATGCATTCTGATCTATACAAGCACCTTTTCTTCAATGAGCGTATTCACCTCTTCTTGCGTATAATCAAGCATCCCCGTCAACACGGGACTCGTATGTTGGCCCAACAGTGGAGCGGCGGTTTCCATTCTCAGAGGAGTCTTTGAAAGCCGGATCGGAGCGCGATTATAAAGGGTTTTGCCCACAACCGGATGGTCAAGGTATGACCAGAAATTCCGTTGTTTTAGATGTTCATCTTCAATAGCTCCCCGTGCATCATTGACAACACCCGCCTTAACTCCGTTGTGCAGGAGTTCGTTCATGAGCCAATCGGCGTACCGGGTCTTTGTCCATTCCTCGATATGTACATCCAGCTCTTCCTCATTTTCTTTGCGACTTTTTAGGGAACTGAACTTTTCATCCTCGGCCCATTCCGGATTTCCCATCACCTTCTTCACCGCCCGCCATTCATTTTCATCAAAAGCGGCAATGGCAATCCATTTTCTATACCCGAGAGTTGTATAGACCCCGTGCGGCGCCGCATCGGGATCGCCAAGTCCCATTGGACCCAATGTATCGCCATTTGCCGCATAAGCCAGCACACTGGTGGGGGCCATGCTGATAGCGGATTTAAGCTGGGAAATGGCAACTGTCTGTCCTTTCCCGGTTTTCTCGCGGTCAAGCAGGGCGGCCATGATTCCGAACAGCGTATGACTGGGTGCCATGACATGATCAGTGTAGTTGGTGCCGGTTCCAAAAGGTCTTTCGCCGGGGAAGCATGCTCTGGCGGTTAACCCGCACAGTGCATTCAGGTTTACACCAAAACCCATGTAACTTTTTTGCGGGCCGGTTTCACCTTGCAAACTCATGGTTACATATATGATCCTCGGATTGATCTTTTTGACATCTTCCCACCCCAGTTTCCACTTTTCCATCTGTCCTACGCGGAAATTGTTGATGATTATGTCGCTCTTCTTGATCAATCGTAC
>CAIYZD010000121.1 GCA_903930585.1 uncultured Geobacteraceae bacterium
ATTTACGGTCCTAAAATTTGCCTCCCATGCGCCTTCTTTGAAATCAAAGACTATTGAAGCTGTATGTTGCTGTGCATGTAGTTCAGAATCTCTCTGGATAGCGAGCTGAACCGTTCCAGTCTGGTAATCTTTAACCGTCCATGTGTACTTAAATGGCGGCGCCACTTCTTCGAACACGAGCGGAACAAAGTCCTCATATGTGGTGCTTTGAAGACCATTAACAAGATTCCCAGAACCTTTATTTACGCATGATACCGTCGATCCCGGATGATATGATTGCAACAAATTCCTTGTCTGGGCCATAGCTGCTTGCGCCACTTGCCACGGCGATGAATTGCTCATCATGTATTTGGATTCAGAAGCTCCCCCCAAAAAGTCGGTAAGGGCTCCATTCCCGCCGGTAGCATAAGAATCTGCGGATTCTAACGTAGCCAAAGAACGTTTATATTCATACCACAGATATTCGAGGGGATTTAGCCCATTAACACCCGTGTCTACTGCATTGCGCTTCATACCTTCTTTGTTGAACACTGTCCTGCCAAGCTGATCGTCTGTCTTTTTTAATGCCTTAACCGTCCCTGATTGTAATTTTGCTTCAAGTTTCTCTAATTTATCAAGAACATTCTGATCATCCGTTCTGCTTTGTGGAGATTCAAAAGCAGAGTAAACAAAGCCGATAAAGAGATCTATTTTCTTATAAAGCTCGTCAGCACTTTGCTTTGTCCGCTTTGCGTTTAAAGCAAGTGTAGCAGCCCCTCCACCTCTATCAAAGAGATTCTCTGGGACAGGAGCACATATGCGGAACAGGTTGGCGGTGGACTCTTTCAGAAAATCAATTTTATCTGTAACAAGTCGTGAATCAAATGTTGAGATAGCTCCGCCAGATTTCGATCTCGCTAAGGACAATTCTTTTTTGTAATAACCATCGGTGATTTTTTTAGCTTTTTCAGCGCCTTTAGAATTTTTATCAGCGATATCGTCCCAGGCGCCGGCCAGCGCAAGCGATCTGAAAGTTAAAATAAAAACAATTACAAGCGTAATATTCTTCATCATCCACCCCCTTTTGTCAAATATGCTATTTTGTATTTTTGGTTTCTTTACGCTTATCAAATAATATTTCGAGTGATTTAGCTGGCAATGCTTTGACTGTAACAATGATGTCATTATTCAGGGACTCAATAAGACCACTCCGGTCACTTTCAGACAGTTTGCAGAATAGGTTGTCGGGATGAGCAGTCTCCAAATTATATCCTATGCCGTCATTCTTAAGGATCTGTCCGGTTATTTCGATGCCATTGCTGGCTACAGTATCATCAAGTGTATAGAAGGACGTTGACGTCAAATTCGTTTTAACATTCTGATGTTGACTAATTTTATGAACTCTACAAAACTTATTAGCCAGCGCGTCTTTACGGCTTAGCTCAACGTTTCCCTGCAACAAGAGCATATCCACAAAACTTTTAGCAATTTCCTTATCAGTCATTTGATCTATCTTGGTTATCATTGGATTAAGCCAGTACGATGTAATACGTTTCGTACTGCTTCGATCGAAAGAAATGCCTACCATAATTCCAGTTTGTTTATTCGTAGCAAACTTATACAGATAATCTGGAGCTTGATATTCTGGTTCGCACTTTTCGCGACTAATATACACCCCGTCACGCATAACCTCTTTTGAGCTGCATTTCTGAAAGACCGCAGAAGAATCAATATCAACTATAATAAGTTGTCCTTCATGCCTCACTGTAACCTTATTTAAACCTATATCTGTTACGGTATAGTTTGAGCCAAGCTGAAGATCGTTCTTGATCGAGGTTGGCAATGCTTGAGAGCACCCGCAGATTGAAACAAGACCGACAAAATAAATAATAACGGATGTGATGTATTTCATATTAAGCCTCCAGTAACTTGAATTTATTACAAAAAAAGTTAAGTACAGTTACCATGAACCGATAAATCACAAGTCAATTGGCGGTGCTACGGCCACACTTTTTTTCGCTTTATTGACCGCTCGGTGGACGTTGGGGGCACTATTTAATGGATTAGACTCTTTGTCCGGTTCATGCCCTAATGCGACTGCCAGTGACTGATATTCTTTTGAAGGGTTGCCGGAAAGCATTGACGCAGTCTTCACTGGAAGCCTCTCTGCGGCCCCACGTTCCTTTGCAGATGCGAATGTTTTCATGTCAGCAAGGGCGCTATCAAGGGTGTGAAGTGCCTTAGTCGCCGCGGCGAAATCGTTTTTTTCGACGGCTTGCAGCATTTTCCAGCCTACAGCTTCTGGACTCTTTGAAACTGATGAGTTCATGTACATAAAAAGATACTTGCGAAGCGACAAGCCAGGAGCCCGTGACCCAGTCCAATGCGTGGGGACATTAATTGCTTGTGGCTTGTAATAGTTGAGAGACAAGGCAAGCCCATTTGCCATTAGCAGCGCTGAATTATGCATTAGCAGCGTATCTGATCGCGTTGAATTGCGTTCTTTTATTTTCTGACTGGGCCAGTCGAGCCAGAACGACTCTAACGCTCCATTAACCGCGTTTTGGTCTGATGGTGTTTTAACAACAAGTGATTTATCTCTGTATGGCATTTTGCCGGCAGATAAAACCATCTCACGTAACTCATCAGGAGTCAGTGTCGCCAGAAATTTACCCCAATTCAACCAGAGAGCTTTTCTATTCTCAACACCTTCCAGTTTCCACTCAAGGTATCTCCCGTTGTCCTCGGTATTAGACTTGTCTTCATTTAGTGATGTACTGGAAAACTGTGTTTTCCAGTATTCAACGCTAATCCTCTGATTGCCAAGTTTCTTGTTCCAGTCATCCCAAATATAGGAAACAGAATCTGCAAACGCAGGATCGAAATCAGGTGCCCGAAGTGCAAAATCTACGTGGGTTAAGACTCCCGTAATCGCATCATTGTTCCAAAAATTCCAGCCAACAAAATCGTAGAAATCCGCAGTGTTTAACAATTCAGTTTTACCAACGGGCCAGGAATTAACTTTTGTCCACTTGTTGTTAATTTTGACGTCCTTTAACTGGACTATTTCATCCTCAGGCGGATAATGTTTCTCGATTTCAGAATATTTGGTGAGAATTTCTGCCGAAGATTTCTTTAATAACTCAATGCCAGGTTCAAGGTTCGACTTGCTAAACAACCCTTTTTTGCCCATGTGGATCTTATCTACGCCATACTCTTTTTGAAGATCGCTTATGAGAGATCCACGGACAGTGTTTGTGTCAGCGAGTGGCTTAAAGCCAACCATCGAATAAAAATTGCCCTCTGAGCGGTTTAAAGTGGTACCTAACTTTTGAGCCCAGGCTGCAACATTATCGTATGTAGTAGTGCATTTGCCCGACGCCTTAAGAGAGCCCAAAAGGACCGACTGTTCAACAACTCCCGACAGCGGAATGTCGTTATCGCAAGTATGGTCATCAAGATATTTCTGCCATGCTTCAGTACTGTTAGCGAACGACGTAAGGTATTTTTTAAGCTCTGGAGAACCGGCAACACAAAGTCCCTGTGTATTTGTTAAAGTCATTCCGGTGGTGGGATCATATAAAAAACCATTTACGCCACCGTACATAAGGATTTTTTGTGGCGAGACGCCAAATTTTACACCTGAAATATTGATAGTCTTCCAGTCGCTTGGTATTTCCATACCAGTTTCGTGTATGCCAGTGACTTTCCCAATACCCCCAAAAACAAAGTCGAGCCCTCTGCCAATGTCATCTTTGGGAGGCTGCGCGCATGCATTACCAGCCGAGAATGCAACAACAAGCCCAGCTGAAACCAATTTAAGCAATAAGCATC
>CAIYZD010000122.1 GCA_903930585.1 uncultured Geobacteraceae bacterium
ATAAATACAGCACCAATGCGCATCTACTGGAAGGATACCAACCTACGCTATCTGGGTGCCAATAGTTCCTTTGTCTCAGATGCAGGACTGGCATGTCCAGAAGATTTGATTGGCAAGGATGATTTTCAGTTAGCGTGGAATGAACAGGCAGAATTATATCAGGCTAGCGATAAGAGCGTTATTGAATCAGCGATTCCTAAAATATTCTATGATGAGTTGCAGACCACGCCAAATGGAAATTCGATTTGGATCCGCACCTCAAAAGTACCACTTTGCAATGAAGCTGATGAAGTTATTGGAGTCCTTGGCATACATGAGGACATCTCAGAGCGAAAGCAGAATGAATTTGAACTACTTAAACTGTCCCGCGCTGTCCAACAGAGTCCTGTTTCTATAATGATTACTGATACCGGTGGATCAATTGAATTTGTAAATCAGAAATTTACTGAACTTACAGATTATACGGCTGAGGAAGCTATTGGTCTGAATGTAATTGAACTAGATTCCGGGCTGACTCCACCTGAATCAATTGCCGATATGTGGGCTACAATTGTCAAGGGTGAAACTTGGGAGGGTGATTTCCACAATAAGACAAAAGATGGACGTCTGTTTTGGGAGCATGCCGTTATTTCAGGATTACGAAATGAAAAGGGTACTATTTCACACTATATTGCCGTCAAAGAGGACATAACAGAAAAGAAAATAATAATTCAGCAACTTAATGAAGCTAAAGAGAAAGCAGAAGCAGCCACTTTAGCGAAAAGCTCCTTCCTATCCACCATGAGTCACGAGATCCGCACCCCGATGAATGGTGTCATTGGCATGACCAACCTGCTACTTGATTCAGGGTTAACAGCAGAGCAAATGGGATATGCTGAGATTATTCATAAGAGTGGCGAGAATCTGCTCGACCTGATCAACGATATTCTTGATTTTTCCAAAATTGAAGCGGGTAAGCTTGATATTGAGCTACTTGACTTTGATCTACGTACCATGCTGGAAGATACTGCAGAAATACTTGCTCTGCGGGCTGCAGACAAAGGGCTGGAACTGATCTGCCGCATAGATCCGGTAGTTCCGTCGTATCTGAAAGGGGATCCGGGAAGGGTCCGCCAGATACTCACCAACTTGATTGGCAACGCAATAAAGTTCACACATGAGGGAGAAGTTGTTATCAGTACTTCTCTTGCTTCAGACCAAGGGAAATTTGCCACTGTGCTTTTCGAGGTTCGCGATACCGGCATAGGAATATCTCCCGAGCGGCTTGAAGCCGTCTTTGCTCCATTTACCCAGGCGGATGGCTCCACCACAAGAAAATTTGGTGGCACCGGTCTTGGCTTGACTATTTGTAAGCAACTGGCAGAACTTATGGGAGGAGAAATCGGCGTTTCCAGCGAGACTGGAGCCGGTTCTACATTCTGGTTCACGGTACGCTTTGAGAAGCAACTAGAGCATAACATCCCAGATATAAAGAGTTTTGAAACTCTACATGCTGATATTACAGGAACTCGGATTCTTGTGGTTGACGACAACTCGACCAATCGCAAGTTGTTGACGATACTGCTTGGCCTTTGGGGATGCCGATTTGATGAAGCCGCAGACGGAGAAACAGGGCTCGTACTTCTGAATGAAGCCGTATCTAATAATGACCCTTTCCATATTGTTTTGCTGGATCAGGAAATGCCCGGCATGGATGGCCTTGAGCTTGCTCGCCGGATCAAGGCCGATCTGAAGGTTGCTTCAACAGCCATGATAATGATTACATCCATTGGACAACGGGGTGATGCCGTTACTCTGGAGAAGATCGGTTTTAAAGGTTATCTGGCAAAACCAGTGCGCCAGTCGCAACTTCATGATTGCATCTCCTTAGTATTGGGGAGGAAAAGTAGCGTATTAGAG
>CAIYZD010000123.1 GCA_903930585.1 uncultured Geobacteraceae bacterium
CGCCGACCGGGTAGAAGGATTGGAAAACGGCGCCGACGATTACCTTACCAAGCCGTTCAACCTGGTGGAATTTCTGCTGCGTGTCAAAGGGATGCTGCGACGTTCTTCATGGTATCGACCTGAGCCGGTTGAGGAGGGGTATCGTTTTGGCAATAACGAGGTATTTCTGCTTTCATACCGGGCAAAAACGGCGCAAGGGGAGATTGACCTGACCGAGATGGAAGTGCGGGTACTGTCACTTTTTTTCCAGAAAGAGGGGCTCGCCATCCATCGCAGCGATCTGCTTCAGTCCGTCTGGGGATACAGCAGCGGCACCGAAACCAGGACACTGGACAATTTTATTGTCCGGCTACGAAAATACTTTGAGCCGGACCCCGCGCACCCGCACCATTTTCAGACGGTGCGCGCGGTCGGCTATCGCTTCAGCCGCGAAGGGGAGAGAGTTTAATGATGGAAGCGCCCTTTATGCTCCTTATGAGACGGAGTAGGGGACTTATGGCATTCAAAGCAGGCCAGTTCATCAACTTTTTTCTCTTCCAGCGGCGACTGCTGTCCCCCCAGATTCGGCTGATTGTATTCGGGTGTCTGAAAGACGAGGCGACCGCGCTCATCAGGAATGTTGACCGGTTTATAGGTCGCCTGCCAGTTGGCGTTTATTGTCGTGGTATGGCACTGGTCACACCCCCCCGGAGGAGGAATACTTTTCCAGGCGGTAAACATGGCACACCCGCTGATAGTGACCACACATCCGGAAAGCAGTAACAGGGCAAATTTCATGGAAGTGCTCCTAACCTATTTGTATTGATGTATCGGCGCTTGCTTCGAACTGATACTACCACAGAATCCGTTAAAATACAGCTTCATGAGCAGTACCCTCCAACCGCAGTACTCGTATCACATTAGACGTTGTTACGCTGGTGACTTCATCAAGGCCTATATCTCGCAATACCGCTACCCGAAGCGCCGTTTCCGTTAACCAGGCCGGACGGTTGAACGTGCCGCGAAACCGCTCCGGGGTCATATCGGGGGCATCGGTTTCCAGCACCAGATGTTCCAAAGGGATCTCACGGGCAATACGTAGCGGTTTAACGGCATTATTCCAGGTCACCGTCCCGGAAATCGAGATGGCGAAGCCGAGCCGGATGAACTCGCGCGCCATTTCCAGCGAGCCGGAAAAAGCATGCATGATCCCGCCTACCCGATCGGCACGCTCTTCGCGCAGTATCGTCACGACCCTTTGAAACGCCTGGCGGCAATGAATAAGCACCGGCAACTGCAGCGTGACGGCTACCCGGAGCTGCTCCCGAAACACCCGTTCCTGCTGCTCAAGCGGCACCGCACAGGAAGGATCGAGTCCGGTCTCTCCGATGGCAATTCCCCCCACGGCCAGCTTTGACAACCTGACGAGAACGTGATCATTCAGAGTTCCCGCATGCATCGGATGAATGCCATATGCCGGAATGATCCGCGCATCCTGTGCCGCAACCGCCATGATCCCCCCCCAGCCATCGGGGTGTACACCGGGAACGATAAAGCCGCGCACACCGGCAGCAGCAGCTTCCCGCATAATGTCCGGCAGCAGGGAGTGGAGCGGTTCCAGGTCGAGGTGGCAATGGCTGTCGATCAGGCCGATCGTCACAAAAACCACCCGAACAGACTTACCACCCGCTCCATGATCCGGATCAAAAAGCCGCGCCGCTCGTGAACATCCAGCTCCACCTGACGGGCCACGTCAATCTCTTCCAGCAACAGCTCCCGGATCTGCCCGCCAAAATGGACGTTATCCACCAGACAGTTGATCTCGTAATTGCGATGAAAACTTCGTTGATCGAGGTTGGCCGAACCGATGACCGTCCGCTCGGCATCGATAAGCATCACCTTGGCATGCAGGATCTCCCGCTCCAGTTCAAAAATCTGAACCCCGCCCCTGAGCAGCGTCGCATACGAGCTTCTCCCGAGCAGCAGCATCAGCGGTACGTCGCTACGGGCAGGCAACAACAATCGTACCCGCACGCCCCGGCGGACCGCCCGCAACATTGCACGGATAATACGCGGGCCGGGCACAAAATACGGCGTGGCAATCAGGATCTCCTCGGCAGCGGATGCGATATTTACCTGAAACGCCTCACGAATATAGAAACGCCGATGGCGAGGCCCGCCGCTGATGATGTTGACCGCTGCGTCCCCAACATTGCTATCGGGGTTTCGAGGCCATTCTGTCGTTGTCAGCGCAACACTCTCATCCCGTTCTCCGTTCCATGTTTCATGAAAGATTGCCACCAGCTCGCAAATCGCCTCACCACGTATACTGAAACCCAAGTCTCGAAAGTTCAGGTTATTGGCTACGCACCCGGCATATTCATCTCCGACGTTGAAGCCCCCCAGAAAAGCCAACGCTCCGTCAACAATGGCCATCTTGCGATGATCACGTTTATCGAATCCGTAAAATCCGCGCTTGAAGGAGGGGATATTAAAAGCAAGCAGCATGACCCCTTGCCTGGAAAGGTTATTGAAATAGGAGGTTGGAGTATCAAGACAGCCGATATAATCGTAAATCAACTTGACTGTAACCCCGCGCTCTACGGCAGCCGCCAGCTCAGTCGCCAGCCTGGTACCAATTTGATCGTGATGAATCAGGTAGTATTCCAGCAGGATGGTATGTTGCGCAGCACGAATGGCGAAAAAAAGCGCATCAAAAAACTGTCGCCCGCCATGGAAAAGTTCGACGCTATTGTGACGGTGGGTGACCGGCAATTCCAGGGGGCGCAACCGTTTCAGCAGACGGATGAACCGGGGCAGTCTTTTTTTTGGTGTAAAGTGATTACTACGCATGGTTTTCCTGTTGCGTTACGCTACCGGTATGACCAACCGCCCGACCGAAACGATCTCTGCTGTCATAACGTCGCCGGCACGTACCTGGCCGACCCCTGCAGGCGTGCCGGTCAGAATGACATCGCCCGGATTGAGTGTGAAGATGCCTGATATATGGGCGATAATCTGCGGAATGCGGTTGATCATGTCGGAGGAGCTGCCATCTTGCCGCCCCTCACCATTGACCGCCAGCTTCAGATTCAAGGCATGGGGATCAGGCACCGCCGCAGCCGGGATAAAGTCGGACAGCGGGCAGGCGGTGTCGAACCCCTTGGCGATATCCCACGGCAATCCCTTGGCTTTGAGCTGATTCTGCACGTCGCGCAGTGTCATATCGATACTCACGCCGTATCCGGCGACATGCTGCATGGCATCAGCGGCGGATACATTGCGCGTCTCCGTACCAATTAATACCGCCAATTCCACCTCGTAATGGCACTCCTGCGAGTACGATGGTATCCGTACCGTCTCGCCATCGCCAATCACCGACGAAGCCGGTTTCATGAACAGCACCGGCGCCGCCGGGGTCTCGTTGCCCAGTTCCTTTGCGTGTTCGGCATAGTTGCGCGCCAGACAGACGATCTTGCCGATAGGGAATTGCTGGTCGGTGCCGATTATACCGCGTGTTTTCATATAAACCTCCTTGAGATTACAGAGACTGTGGTAACTTCTAGTTTCAGGAGACAAGTAGCCCACGTTTGCTGTTTGTCAATAGTGGGATAAATTGCACCAAATTCGGCTTTACCTTGAAAGAACGGTAACCCAAGATTTTTGATGTTATATGTTTTGGAAGGAGAAGGTTGCCCCATAATTATTTCAGTTCCACAACAACCGTTCTGACTGTCCCAGCAGATAGCAAAGTATATGCGCTGGTACCTTCAAAAATCTGGTTTCCAGTCCTTCAAACTCGGTCACACCAAAATCCTTGTCCTGTCTGGTGACCCAGTACGCCTGTTCCACTTTTTCCAGGCGGCAATAGGTGACGAGGCCGCTCGATTCGCGCAGGTTTGGGTTCTCCTGATACTTGATCTCGAACGGTAGAATATATTTCGGGCTGCGGACAATGACATCCACCTCTTTTTGCGTTGCCGGGTCACGCCAGTAGACAATCTCCGGAGTGTCCCGATAGTAATAGGCATAGAGATGCCGCAGCACAGTGGTTTCGACTATTGTTCCCATCTCATCGGCATTGGTAAGAATTTCCTCGCCGCGCAAAAGTACGGCATTGCGCAAGGCGGCATCAACCAGATAGTATTTGTTTCGAGCCTTGAGAACTCGCTTGCCGCCTACTTCGGCAGGCGGCAAGCGGTAGATGAGATTGGCCTGTTCCAGTAGTGCAAGGTGATTGGCAACGGTTGCCGCAGACGTTTCCAGAGCATCGGCACAGGTTTTGTGAGCCACAATCCCGCCACTGTGCAAACAGAGGTAGATAAAGAGCTTTTCCAGATCATTGACATTTCGCACCCCGAAGAGAGCTGTCATGTCACGTTTCAGAACCCGTTCAACCACATCTTCCCGCAGCAACCGCTGACAAAGGGAAATGTTCTTCTGGGTCGCGGTCTCCGGGAATCCACCCACCAGCAAATATTGCTGAAAAGCTGGCATCAACTCCCGTAGCCGGGTCGCTATTTCGGCAAGTTCACCTTTCTGTTTGTTAAACAGATCGGAAAGTCTCAAGTTTGCAGGTATTTCCGGCAGGCGTTCGCCACGGATATGCACGAACTCAAAAAATGACAGAGTCGGGATCGGCACCGTTATCCAGCGCCCAACACCACTTTCTGCCAGTTTTTCTTTATGCACTACGCTGGCGGAACCGGTGGCAAGTATTCGATAATTGGGTTGATGATCGACCAGAAGCTTGATCTCAGTCTCCCACTCTTTTGAATACTGGATTTCGTCGAAAAGAAGGAAACTGCCTTTCCCCAAAGGATAAACGGCTTCGTGATAGATATCAAGAATCTGGCGAAGGTTAAGCAGCTTGATAAGGGGGTGGTCAAGGCTGATGTAGAAGATAGACTTAGGATCAATATTCTTGCTTATCAGATTGTTAGCAATCTGGGTCAGGATTGTTGTTTTGCCGACTCGACGCGGCCCTGAGAGGAGAATTGCCCGACGAAGTGAGGAATCTTCCAGATATGAGCAGCATGTTTCAAATGCCAGCCGCCGAAAAACTGGCACGGTGTAAGGCCTGCCCGACCACCAAGGATTGAAGCCGTGAAGGACGTTGAGAATCTCGGTGCGATCAAAAAAAACCTTCATAGCGGCATCCTAATCAGATAATAACCCCAATAAATACAAAGCGTACTTAGCATATATCTGCATATATATCAAATTTATTCCCATTAAATAGGTATATAACCTGAAACTATGCCGCCAGCACCTCATTCAGCTCATCCAGCAAACCATCCATCCGGTTGCCAAACAATTGATATACCTTCCCTAAACCGCCCTGGGCGTCAAACGGCGCCATCTCCAGATCGTCGCGTTCAATGTGAAACGAACCGGTAACATGATCGCGAATCATACGTAGCCAGCTTGAAGGTCACATCGATCTCATCCCACGGCACATAAAAATGTCCGCAGGTATCCTTCTCCACAGGTCCCAGCAGTCCGAACAGTTTGTTCGGTATTTCAGTTGGCATACATAAGAACGTCCGCAGCCCACTGGTTCAGGCTCTTTCCATGAGCCTCGGCCATCATTAAAGCATTCGTCTTCATCGCTGTATTCGATTCTTGCCGCATACCTTTAAAATCATTGTACTACCGTTCAAAACAAAACGAACTCTTGATCCGGCTCCTTCTATAGTCTCTGCTCCCAACGATACAAACAACGATTCAAACCGCCCGATCAGACAAACGCTGAACCGGACGGCTTTAAATTTACCACATATCCGCATCTCCCTCCATCACAACAGGCTTTCCCCTGTCATCTCAGGCGACTGGGGCAGCCCCAGCATCTTCAGCATCGTCGGCGCCACATCGGCCAGACGGCCACCTTCGCGCAGCGTCACATCCTTGCGACTGTCATCAACCAGAATCAGCCGGACCGGGTTGGTGGTATGGGCGGTAAACGGTTCGCCGTTTTCATCCTGCATCTGCTCGGCGTTGCCGTGGTCGGCGGTGATCAGCACGGCGCCACCTTTTTCACGCACCTTGGCAACCACCCGCCCGGCACAGGCATCCACCGCCTCAACCGCCTTGATCGCAGCCGATTCGATGCCGGTGTGCCCGACCATGTCGCAGTTGGCAAAATTGAGGATTATCACGTCGTAGACATCGCTATCAATTCGTGCCAGCAACTCGTCCGTTACCAGTCCGGCGCTCATTTCCGGCTTCTGGTCGTAGGTGGCAACCTCTTTCGGTGACGGAATCAGGGCTCGATCCTCTCCCGGAAAAGGCGTTTCCACGCCGCCGTTGAAAAAGAACGTAACATGGGCATACTTCTCGGTTTCGGCGATGCGCAGCTGCTTCAGTCCGGCATTTGCCAGCACACCACCAAGTATGTTGGACAACTCCGTCGCACCGAACGCAATCGGCAAACCAAAGGTGGCATCGTATTCCGTCAGGCAGACATACCCTGACAATGTGGTCCGTTTGCGCCGCTCAAAGCCGCTGAAATCATCAAGCGCAAGTGCCCGCGTAATTTCGCGGGCGCGATCGGAGCGGAAGTTGAAGAAGATGAAACCGTCGCCGTCGTCCAGCGTGGCATTTTCGGCAATGACAACCGGCACAACAAATTCATCGTGAACCCCGGTTACATAACTCTGCTCAATCGCATCTTGCGCTGAAGCACGCTTCTCTCCCTCGCCGCAAACAATGGCGTTGTAGGCCTTCTCGACCCGTTCCCAGCGGTTGTCACGGTCCATGGCGTAATAACGCCCCATGACCGTCGCTATTTTACCGACGCCGATCCGGGTAAGCTCGGTCTCCAGCTGAGCAAGGTACTCGGCGCCGCTCTGCGGCGGAGTATCACGCCCGTCCAGCAGGCAGTGAATAAAAACATCCGTCAATCCCTCACGTTTGGCCAACTCCAGAAAAGCATACAGGTGGGTGTTGTGGGAATGTACGCCGCCGTCGGAGAGAAGACCGGAAAGGTGGAGCCTGCCACCTGCCGCCCTGACCTTGGCGATGCAATCAAGCAGGACCGGATTGGTGAAAAAGTCGCCATCCAGAATGGACTTGGTAACGCGGGTCAACTCCTGGTACACCACCCTCCCGGCCCCCAGATTGAGGTGTCCGACCTCGGAATTCCCCATCTGCCCTTCCGGCAGACCGACCGCCATACCTGAAGTGAGAATTGAGGTATGAGGGTACTCGTTCAGATATCCGGTCAGGTTAGGGGTATTTGCCAGGGCAACGGCGTTGTGGGCAGGATTGGGGTTGATCCCCCAGCCATCGAGGATCATCAGCAGGAGCGGTTTTTTCATGGGAATACCCTTTCGGATTAATGGTGATACGGCTCGCCATTCAAAATGGTGAATGCACGGTAGATCTGTTCCAGCAGAAAGGCCCGCACCATCTGGTGGGTGAAGGTCATTTTTGATAAGGCCAGCAGCTTGCCGCGACGGCGGAACTCTTCAGAGAAACCGTAGGCGCCACCAATGACGAAAATCAGTTCACCAATGCCGCTGTCGCGCTGTTTGCCGACAAAGGAGGCCAGTCCGGGGGAGTCCAGCTGTTCGCCCCGCTCATCCAGCAGAATCAGAGTCGCGCCAGGCGAAACCTGCTTCTCCAACCGTTCGCACTCCCGCCGCCGCATCTCCTCGGCCTCCGCCCCCTTCTCGTCACGGATATCGATCAGCTCCAGAGGCATATAGCGCCGAATGCGGCCGGCATATTCGTCGATAGCATCCTTGACCCACGGGTCACGGCTCTTGCCGACCCAGAGAATTTTGAGTTTCATGATTTCACTTCAAGAGGCGCGGTCATAATGCCGGAAGATACTCGTGAAACGTGTTCATGTAAAGTCCAGGGTATCATTTTATGTGCCATGTTCGATTATCAGGAGTTCAACGAGGCGTTTGGCAAAAAGTGTCCATGATGTATAAAAGCTAATGGCTCAGTTTGGCGCTTGCCAACCGATTGAGGCTCACGCCCGCTTCAGCCGCTTCGATACTCAATTGGCGATGGACTTCCGGCGGCACACGGATCATGAATTTGCCGCTGAACTGCTTGGCTGCAATCGGTTCAGGGACCGTTTCTCCATTCTGGCGCATGTCTTCAACAACCTCGCTTACCAGTTTACTTACTCCTTTGAGAGCCCCTTCCGGTGTTTTTGCCAGCCAGCTAAGGCTAGAAAACTCCGCGCACAACCCCACGTACTCTGCATCTTCTTCCGACCAGGTCACACGGTAGGTGTATTTGTCACGTGTATCATTTTTCTGCGCCATGTTCGTTCTCCAACCGGTCTATTGCCCTAAGTACCTGTTTAATTTGGTATACCTTTGCATTACCCCTGTCGTTTTGGATGTTTACCCTGGGGTCGCCGATCCACGGGGTTTTGTACACCCGATGACTGCCGCTTGCCTGCCGGGCCGGTCCAAAATAGTAGTCGCAGACTTTGCACAGTTCGGCAAAGCGAACTCCCGAGGAGTTATTCCGCATTGATTCTATAATGTCAGACAATTTCGGCATGGCTTATGGTATCAATAGTGATATCGTTAGTCAAGAGCAGGTGTAATTGGTGCAGACATTCAATACGGTTGCGTAGATATCCCTTAATGACCTTCATACGAAATTTCTCAACGGCAGTTAGTATCTGCTGCTCACCCAGTGAAACGGCCCCACGATCTGTGAGGCCGTTTCAAGACGTGGTTAAAGAAGAGATACAAGACCACATAATCAGATCCTGTGTAGCCAGTACGATCCAATTGAAGGTAGATCTTTTCTTGTCGAATTTGGAGTTCTGAGTTCATTGGCTGTTGCGATCTCAGGTCCGACGTTAAAAATCGGATTCCCTGCGCGCCGCTTTGATCTCTGCCGCCAGTTCGACTTCCGGCGCCATGCCCCAGAGGCCGTCCAGATCGTAATAGCGGCGGATCTGATCGTGGAAGATATGCACCAGCACATCACCGTAATCCATCACGATCCATTTGCCATCCTTGGCGCCCTCAATATCGTTAATCTTGCCGAATTTTTTCAAGCCGGTGCGGATATTGTCGGATATAGCCTGGTTCTGCTTGTCGGAAGAGCCGGAGATGATCACCATGAAGTCGGCAATGGACGATACGCGGGAGATATCACGCACACAAATATCGTACGCCTTTTTGTCATACGCCAGTTCGGCGCATTTGAGCGCGCGCTCGATAGGGGTAAGGGTCGCCTTTTCGGCAGGTTTTGCTTTTTTTACTGGCATTGGTGATAGATCCTTTGCTGCGAGATGTATGCTGCTACGTCAGGTGGTACATACCGGCTGATATCGGCGCCGGCAACGGCACGCCGTCGAATTTCGGTCGAAGAAAGCTCCAGTGGCGTTCCCGTGACAAACCATACAGATCTGCCCGATTCATGCGTCAGGCGGCCTGTTGCGTCGTCATAGGCGAATGTTCCCTTGATGGCAACCGGCAGGGCATCAAGCGGGTTGATAATGTGGCAGCCGGGGCGCTCGACAACGATCAGATTACACAGGCTGAAGATCTCGCCATAGCGATACCACGAGCCGATCTCCAGAAACGAATCCCCGCCGATGATAAAAAACAGTTCATCACCAGCAGAGCGCTCGCGAAACTGTCGAATCGTGTCAATAGAATAAGACTTGCCCCCCCGCTCCGCCTCAACGGTTGACAGCTCAAAATCCGGACGTCCGGCGATAGCCATGCCAACCATCATTGCGCGATGTTCAAAAGAAACGTTACCGGCCAGAGGTTTGTGCGGCGGATCAGCCGCCGGAATAAAAATGACCTTGTCAAGTCGACAGGCGGCCTGCGCCTCCCCGGCAATGCGCAGGTGGGCATTGTGGACCGGGTTGAAACTCCCCCCCAGCAAGCCGATGTTCATCTACAGGATCTCCGGCTTGAGCAGTGTTCCCCTGATTGGTACGTTATACACTCCCGGAGAAGTCATAAACTTGGTCAGCAGCATGAAAACCAGCTTTTGTTTTTCCATGAATTCCGGTTTCGGCATAATCTGGAGGCCCAAGTTAAGAGGCGTCACCGCGGCATTGGCGCCTGATGGCAAATCACCCGAGATGCGCATAAAAATACCCTCTCCTTCAAGCGTAACGCTTTCAAGGCGGGCTTTACCGCCACTAACCCTGACTATCCCCTGCGCTTTCAGATTGGCGGCATCCGGGAGCGGGAAAGCTCCCAGCTTGACTCCTGAAAGTTCCAGTTGCTTTATCTCCAGCTTCAGGTCGCCGCTCAGTCCTTGCGCCCCGCGCTGAAGTGTCCCCCGGCTCCAGAGATTACCGGCAACTTTTGCTCCCATAACGCTCTTGAAAAAGGGGATGTCGGCAAGTGATATACCGTCGGCATCCAGGTTCATGGCCGCTTTGCCATTCAGAGCATACCTGACATCCAGGTGTCCCTTACCCATGGTTGCCTCCCCGGAAACAACAGCCCGCCCGATAAAGAGTGGCAGCAACAGCACCCTGACCTGAAGCCGTCCGCAACTGAGCAGTTGTCCCTGTTCCGACGACAGCACCATATTGTCCCACGCCAAACCGGGCAGCACCGTTTTGTGAACCGCCGGAGCCAGCGTCAACCCCTGCTGCGCCAACGCCTGTGCAATAAGTGAGTCGATCCTGCCGGTGGGAAACAACCAGTAACAGAACATCACAAACAGTACCAGGACCGTGGCCAGCAGAGCGGCGCTTCGCAGCAGTAACGCGCCTTTCATCTGGGCTGACCGGGCGCCGGCTTCAGCAAAGCCAGTATCAATGTCAGATCGCAACGGGATGGATCATCAAACCGGACACGCACATTGCATTTTTTAATAACCAGCGGACGACTGCTGCTTTCAAGACGATAGATCAGATTGATCGCTTCGTTGAGTGTCAGGCCGTCGATACGGATATCAGCCGCATCCTCGGTAAAGCCTTTGCGTTCATCCCCCTTGACCGGCATGATTTTAACCGATTTACCCTTGATACCGGTATCTTCGAGTATTTTAGCCGGTGAATCGTCAGGACGGAGCGAAGCGATGCGCCCGTTCAGCTGATCGGATGACTGACGGGCCGCCAGGTATGCCGCTTTGAGTGGTAACAGCTCTTTCAGCACCGCTTCGCGGGCAATCCGTTTCTTTTCGAGTGTCTGTACTTTGTCATTCAGCGTCGACCAGCCAACCGCTACAGCCAGCAGCACAATGACGGCATAACCGGTCCGGATGCGGGTGCGACCGTCAAGATCCTGCCAGAAGTCGTTGATGATCTCCAGAGGTCTCATTTTTTTCCCTCCTTAAGCGTACCGGTCAGGGTAAAGCCGACCGTGCCGTCGGGACGGCTCTTGACTTCACCCAATTCGACGGTCGCCAGCATCGGGGTAAGCGTTGCTTTAAACTGATTGACCTCCTGAGCGGAACGGGCATCCCCCTTTACGCGCAAAGAGCGCCCCTCGAATTCAGCTTCATACAAGCCGTTGATACTGTTGTTCCCTTTTGCTTCCACCAGTTTCTTCAGGATATCCAGATACCCGTTTGAGCTTTCGATACCGGCCAGCTTCTTGATTTCCCCTTTGACTTCGGAAATTTCGTCAATCGCCTTTGCTCTGCCGGGGAAAATCTCGCGATACATCGTCGCAACGGAATTGTTAAGAGAGACAAGGTTGGTTACGGCAGCTCGGTACTGAAGCCCTTTACCGACAAACAGCAAAACGATGCAAACCACCGCCAGTATTCCGGTCAGCAGCAGTTTCCTGCGCAGCTTGGCATCTCCGGCGGTCCAAGCCAGTTCTCCCTGCCGGAAATCTGGAAGCGTACCGGCAAATCCGGCACGAGCTACGGCATAAAGCCCTGCCAACTGGTGAAATGTTTCATCGTTTTTGAACAGGTGTCCCAGCTCGGAAGGAGTTTCCAGCACTTCTGCCGGTACCGGCAACAGGTCAGCATCGTCAAACGCTCCGGCCACAGGTCCGACCAGACAGAGCCGCTGCGGAAGAGCCAATCCGGAGAGCTCCAGCGCTGCCAGGGTGGCGGTAATCAGTGGGGCGGTTACGGCAGAATTGAACGAGCGGAAATAGGTTAGCCGTCCCCCCTTCAAAAGTGCCAGCGTAGCTCCATCGCATGCGGCACACTCTGCGGGCACTCCCGGCAGGTCAGCCAGGGCAAACGGAAGTGACGTGACAATCTGCGGTTCGATACCGGCATCCCGGAACTGATTGATTGCCGCACGGATGTCGCTCTTGCGAGCCCACAACGCCAGGAACTGGCCATCACCAGCCGGCATCACCTCCAGCACCAGCTCTTCGACCGGAAGCGCAATATCTCCCTGCAAATGAGCAGGCAACACTTCCCGCACCTTGCGCAGATCGTTAAACGGGAGCGACACGGTGCGCTGCGCGAAAAGCGACGGCGGAAGACAGAGCACTATTCGGGGGGAGCCGGTTATTTTTTCGGCGATCTGGTGGACGGCATCGGCTAATGACCGCTCTTCGTTCAACTCTATCGAGGCTGCACCGATCAGTTCCGTAGAACGCCGGGTAACTCCGAAATGGGCAACCGTCACCCGCATTTTTTCAGCCTGAAGAATCAAATAATCCATGATCTGCTGCACCCTACCTACTGATGTATTTTTTCAGCGGTTCTTCAGTATTCCTGCCAGGATAAAAATGCTCCATTTGACAGAACCGCCTCAACGGTCCGTACGGAATCCTTTACCTTGGCTACGGCTATTACTCTGAGGAGAAGAGCTTTATTTCTGACGAGATCATCACTCGTAGTAAGCCTGCCGCTCCACGTCCCATTGGCTATCGCATTTAATTCACCAACTTTTGAAAATTCTCCAACAGATTTGAAAGGACGCGTGTTTATTATTCGGTCCGCAACCGAATCACTAATGTTCCTGTCCAACGCCATCAGAACCGGCTTAGGAGCGGAATTTACGTTGATTACCGATACCGGCTGATTTGAATAGATCGTTAGACAATCCCGAAACCTGACACTTTCCTTTTCATCTACAAACCGGTCGAGCATATCAGGCGTTATCCCATTAACAAGAGACAGCTCCGTCAACGTCATCATCTTACCATTGCGAGCGCTATACGGAGTCGGCTTCTTGTTGCGGTAATACAAAGGATCTGCGCGCGCGAATTGTGACGGTGCTTTCGTATCGATCCAAAACGCGACTGAGTCCAGTACATTACCGGGTGAAGATACGTGCGGTTTCAGGCGGCTCATCAGCAGCAACAGCGCTTCTTTTGTAGGGATATCGTAATTGCCGAGTCCATTTACCAGGAAGTTACTGTTAATTTTACTATTTTCGTCACTAATCCTGATTTCCAGTGAGCCAATGTCATCACTGAGCGGTTTTGCCAGAAACGTTGCCAGAAGAGCCGGGTCAGCACCTGAGTATAGTGCCGTTCTTACCGCCGTCACACCCGATTCCGCTAGAATCGACGCCTGCTGTCCATCACGGAAACCGCGGCTTATCGTGGTATCTACATATACCTGGTGGATCATCTCCACCACGACTGCGACCATGAGCGCCGTTACAACCAGGGTCAGAATAAGGGCAAAGCCCGCTTCATTCTTGATTCGTCCGGTCATAAGCCGATCCGCGGAGTCGAGAGCATCGTAAACTCTACCGGTTTCCCCTCTTCCATGATCTGCACCGTTACCCGCACACTGCCGCCAACAGAAACGACACTCTTTGGTAAACCATTGTTTATGGCAGTATCCCAGCTCTTAACCCATTTTGACCCGTCATAACACTCGACCAGAAACGAACTGATCTGCTCCATCTGCGGGTAGTCGATCACGGTGCTCTCTTCGGAAAACAGGTCACGTTCCTGACGCCGTAACGAGAGCTTTTTATCCTTTTCCACTACATGGTAGGTGACGAGAGAAATGCCGGACTCTCCATGCGTCAATCCGAATGCCGGCGGCTTCAGGGTAGTCAGCGTCAGTGTCGATGCCGGAGCGCCGAAATTGTCTCGATCCTCCACCACGAACTTCAATGGATGACGCTCAGTGGCTCCGCTCGGTACAAACTTCGCGGATGAAACTTCGCGGCGGATCAGGTCAAGCGTGGCCCCCAGTTCCCGCCGTGCTTCCATGCCTGATGAAGCCCGGTCCCTGGCCCGTAATACGCCGAAATAGCTGCCATAGAGCGCAGCCGAGAGGATGCCGAGCAATACAACCGCGATCAGAACCTCCAGCAGGGTAAAGCCGTTACTGTTTCGCACTGTACCAGACAAGGGCAACCTCCCTGCCGTCACTGCTCCGCCGTACCTTGACAACCCACTTCTGCAAAAATGAGTAATCCGTCGGCAGCGAATCCAGCTTCCAGCTCAGTTCGGGATGGGTCGGGGCACACGTTCCCTCCCCCTTGACCGGCATAAGTTTCTTCTCATCCACGATGTTACGGGCAACCAGGGTCAGAGTCGTGTTGTCCCGTTCGTTGGCTATGATCCCGAGATGATAGTTTACCGAACCCAGCACGGTAAGGATGACGCCAGCCATTATTGCCAGCGATACCATTACTTCCAGAAGTGTAAAACCCCTCATGGCGGATCCTCGATATATCCTTCCATGGCTTTGACTTTTCCCCCCGAAGGAAATGCCATTACCGTCCAGAATTGCCCGACCGGTGAACGAAGATGAATGGTGACAAAATCCTGTATTCCTCCAACAGGCACGTCTACCCGCTGCTGACCATCAATAACTTTTCCGACCTGCGGAATGCGTACGTCGGCAACCAGTATTCCTTCTTTGATCGGTGACTTCTGCAAAAGAGGGTCATCAGGTTCTTTTGAATTGCCATCACCCCCGATTTCGAGAATTTTCACCACCTCTGTTCCGGGAGCAAAAAGGAGGTAATAACCTCTCCGGGAAGCTGTTGTTGCCGCCCTCTCCTGCATATAGCGGAGCGTAGAGGCCAACGTCCGTGCCGATATCTTCAAATTTTCACGGTCCGATGAGGGAAGCCTCGGGAGTACCACGAGCATCACCATACCGATAATGGCCAAAACCACCGCAATCTCGATGAGCGTAAAACCTGTCCGACTGCCGATTGTCCGGCGTGGCTTGTCTGAATCGGATCCGGTGGCGGGGCGATGTTTCATCAGCCTAGGCAATTGCAAGAATGCGGGACAACTCTTCACCATAAAGCCGTTTTTGCCACGCTCTCATGCCTGAGATGCCATCCAGCTCTTCTAGTGACGCTCGCTCCGTATCGGCAACCGCTTCCAGCAACCAGTTAGGCGCCAGCACTCCCGGATCAAGGCCAAGCTGCTGGCTGCAGCGCTCCCGCCATGCTTTGAGATTTTTCAGACGCTCCTTAACCCGCTCCAACACATCTTTTTTGCTGCTGCGAGGAAAACGGGGCAAACTGTTTTCAGGCGTTGAAACTCCCCGCTCCACGGCAGCCAGAATGCCGGAACCGTGCCGCTGCAACTGCCCGGAGGTCATCCCTTTGATCAATGATAGATCGTGAAGCGACCGGGGTCTGCTCTCTGCCACCTCAATCAGTGTGTCAGCCGATAACACCTTGAATGGAGGACGATCAAGGAGCTCTGACTGCCGATCACGCATCTGCAAAAGCTCCTCCAGAATGGCCAGAGTATGTCCGCGCAATTTTCCGGCGCCTTTACAGTAGAGAAAGAGCGGGCCATCCTTTTCCGTTACCCGCGCTTGGCACACCATGCACCCCTCTTCTTCCAGCCATTCCAATCTGCGTTTGTCCGCCAGTTCAACATGAAACTGATCGTAGAGAGGCAGCAGATCCGAGGTGTCAGCGGCCGCATAGGCGCACATTTCGCGGCTCAACGGACGCTTGCTCCAATCGGCTTTCTGGTACTTTTTGTCCAGTTCGATACCGAAGCGCGCTCTCAACAGCGCTGCCAGCCCAAACTCCCCGATACCCAGAAAACGCGCTGCTATCATGGTATCGAACAGGTTCGAAACTTCGATACCGAAATCCCGATGTAACGAACGGATATCGTAGTCAGCCCCATGCATGACAACCCTGATTTTCGGATCGGCAAACGGCGCCGCAAGTGGCTCAAGCGACGTCAGTGCCAGCGGGTCTATCAACCAGCTCTGCTCACGAGTCGAGACCTGGACCAGACAGACCTTTTCGCGATAATGATGGAGAGAATCCATCTCAAGGTCGACCGCAATTTCCGTCTGTTTGGAGAGAATATCGGCGACATCGGCCAACCGCGCCGGGGAAGTGATTATTTCGCAGGTTCCAGCCTGCCTATGGAAAGAACTCAAACCGGAAACTCCCTAATAATTGAATAAGTTGTGGTACGCTGTGCCGCACGGAACCCGGCGCCGTGTATCAGGGTGATCATCTCGTTTTGCGACATACTGAAACTGCATCCGGCCGCCGCTACTACATTTTCCTCAAGCATGGTGCCACCAAGGTCGTTAGCTCCGAAGAAGAGTGCGACTGAAGCCATTTTGGCGCCCTGCGTAACCCAGCTGGCTTGAATATTGGGGATATTATCCAAGACAATCCGCGACAACGCCAACACCTTTAAATAGTCAACTCCCGTTGCCGTTGTTCCGCCGAGTTCGGTATTACCCGGCTGGTACGTCCAGGGAATAAACGCCGTAAATGATCCTCCCTGGTCCTGGATCTCACGGACCCTGAAGAGGTGCTCGACAATATCTTCCGGTTTTTCCCTGCTGCCAAACATCATCGTGGCGGTTGTCGGCATGCCCAACTGCGCAGCTATCAGCATAACCTCCCGCCACTGTTTCCAGCCGATCTTTTTGGGAGAAATGGTTCCGCGTACTTCGTCTACCAGAATCTCGGCCCCTCCTCCCGGAATCGAATCAAGGCCGGCATTCTTGAGACGCAGCAGTGTTTCATCAAGCGTAAGGGCCGAATTAGCCGCAATACATGACACTTCCGCCGGTGAGAGTGAATGATTCCGAACTGTCGGAAACCGTTTTTTAATTTCCCCGAAGAGCTCTTCAAAAAACCCGATTTTCAGGTCGGGGTTGAGCCCTCCCTGCATCAGCAGTTGGGTGCCCCCCTGGGCTACAAGCTCAGCTATCTTTTCATATATCTGGCTGCAGGTCAAAACGTACGCATCCGGTGCATCCTTGCTCCGGTAAAAGGCGCAAAAAGAGCATTTCGAGTCACAGATATTCGTGTAGTTCACGTTGCGATCAACAACAAAAGTTACCACATTGCCCGGATGGAGACATCGCCGTATTTCGTCGGCACTCTTCCCAAGGGTGAGCAAATCGGCGTTGCGCAATAAGTCAAGAGCCGCTGCACGCACGATTCTATCGACACCGGGTGTCTTCATTCAGCATTCTCCAATTCCGCTTCAAGCATCCGGCGAATGGCCAAGGGGATACGTTTGGCTTTCAAAGCAGGTCCTATACACGCGAGAGTGACAAATCCGTCAACCAACAGTTTTCCGTCGTTGTGCCGTACGATCTTCTGGCAAAGAGTCACGGATGACCCGCCAATTCGAACTGGGGTGGTTACAACGGAAAGAAGGTCATCATGAAAAGCCGGTGCTTTAAAATCAATTTCCAGCCGTACCACCGGAAAAACGAAACCATCACTGGCAAGTTGCGCAATAAAAAAATTACGACTGCGAAAGTATTCAGTTCTAGCCCGTTCCAGATATTTTATGTAATTGGCATGATACACGAAACCACCCGCATCGGTATCCTCATAATATATTCGAACGTCCATAGCTGTCGTATGCTCCACATTTTCGCCTGGTATTTTTGTACGCGATGTTAAGGGGTTTACTTTAGTGCAGATTCAGTTCATCTGCAACCTATTCTCGGCACTCCGGGACTAAAATCAATTTTTAAATGCTGATTCTCCCGTATTCAGCCTGTAGCAGTGGATCTTCAAAAAAGGAGGCTTGACTATCTCCAGGCGTCCCTTTGTGCCTCAGAGACGATTTTTGAAACGAGACGTCTCCAGCCCTTATTTTATGCGGCTTTGCTCTGTTTCAGGAACGTCAGCACCCGATCCCCCATGTTTTGTGGCAATGTATAGCGATGTACCGACACAACCTCGAAGCCAACAGCGTTAACATGGTCGTCACTCGCCGCAATCTCCACATCTGCCTGATCCCCCTTCATGGCAATCAGCATTCCACCCTCTGCCAGGAGTGGTGCCGCCAGGGAAACAAATCGATCAAGCCGGGTAAAGGCACGTGACGTAATAACACTAAATGAGTGGAGATGTGTTTTATGCAATTCTTCAACCCGTGCATGAATTGCCTCGATGTTCTTAAGATTCAGACTCCGGATAACATGACGCTGAAAATGTATTTTTTTGCCACGGCATCGACAGAGATCATCGGTATGTCAGACAGTACTATCTTAAGGGGAATTACGGGAAGTCCGGCCCCCGATCCTATATCAAGCAGGGTATCATCCGCTGCCAGAAAGGGAAAAACAGCGAGAGAATCGACGAAATGTTTTATCGCTATCTCGGCATCTTTTGTTATTGCAGTAAGATTGACCTTACTGTTCCATTTTTTAAGTTCGGCAGCATAACCTTCAAATAGCTCTATTTCTTGAGGCGTAAGTGCCCTCTTCATCACGTACGCTTCCCTGGCTACAATGTCTCCAAGTACGGAACGCATTACTTAGCACTTCCCTTCCACGATGAAGATTTCAAGGCAATTGACAAAATTGAGATGGCCGCCGGCGTAACACCCGGAATCCGGGACGCCTGCCCAAGAGTATCAGGTCTGTTTTTCGAAAGCTTTTCTCGAACCTCGGTGGTCAGACTTTTCACCGCAGCATAATCAAGCGTTACGGGTATACGCGTCGTCTCCAGTTTTTTTGACTGTTCAACCTGTTCCAACTGACGGTCAATATACCCCTTGTATTTCGTCTGTATTTCAACCTGCTCGCGGATAACTGAAGATGTTTCACGTGAAACCGTGTCCAGTTCCGCAAGATCCGCATAACAGATTTCAGATCGTTTCAACAACTGCTCCAGCGTCGTCCCTTTTTGGATATCCTCAAGCCCATGCCGGGCAAGAACCTCAAGCTGCTCTTCAGTAAGTCGCAAACGGGTACGCGCAATACGATCAAGATCTTCCGTAATTCTATTTCGTTTTTCAATAAAATGCGAATACTCCTGATCTGTGACAAGCCCGAGTCGATACCCCGTTTCGCGTAAACGCAAATCGGCATTATCTTCACGTAACAGGAGGCGGTATTCCGCGCGCGATGTGAACATGCGATACGGCTCTTTTGTACCGAGTGTCACCAGATCGTCAATCATCACGCCAATATATGCCAGGCTTCTATCAAGAACGAGCGGATCACGCCCCTGCGTACGGAGCGCAGCATTTATACCGGCAATTAGTCCCTGCCCTGCCGCTTCTTCATAACCGGACGTGCCATTAATCTGACCGGCATGGTACAGGTTTTTGATCATCTTCGTTTCAAGCGATGAATGCAACTGTATCGGATCGACGTAATCGTATTCAATGGCATAGGCCGGACGCATTATTTCAACCCGCTCCAACCCAACGATGGAACGATAAAATGCAATCTGAATATCAATCGGCAGCGACGTCGACATGCCACTCGGATAAACTTCAATTGTGTCCAACCCTTCCGGTTCTATGAACGTCTGGTGACGATCCTTGTCGGGAAAACGGACCACTTTGTCTTCAATTGAAGGGCAGTACCGCGGGCCTATTCCTTCAATAACACCGGAATACAACGGAGAACGATCAAGGCCGGTTCTGATTATATCATGCGAACGCTTGTTGGTGTAAGCGATGTGACAGGGCAATTGCGGCATCACGATACGTTCGGTTGAAAAAGAAAACGGCTGCGGCGGATCGTCGCCAAACTGGGTCTCAAGCCTGGAAAAATCGATTGAACGGGAATCCAGCCGCGCCGGTGTACCGGTCTTGAGGCGTCCGACCTGTAAACCAAGTGATTTGAGTTGATCTGACAGGCCGATTGATGGCTGATCTCCAGCCCGACCGCCGGGATAATTGTTGAGACCGATATGAATAAGTCCCCGCATGAACGTTCCAGTTGTAACGACAACCGTCTTCGAGAGGAATCTGATGCCGGACCGAAGTTCGACCCCGCGAAGTTCACTTCCTTCGAAATAGAGGGATACCGCCTCCCCCTGTTTGAGATCAAGATCCTGCTGCTGTTCGAGAATTCGTTTCATCCTGAGACGATAAAGCTGCTTATCTGCCTGTGCACGGGTTGCCCTGACTGCCGGTCCTTTTTTCATATTCAGAATACGAAACTGGATTCCGGTAGCATCTATGTTCTTCGCCATCTCACCGCCGAGTGCATCTATTTCCCTAACAAGATGCCCCTTTGCCAAGCCACCGATAGAAGGATTACAGGACATCAAAGCTATCGCATCAAGGTTGATCGTCAGCAACATCGTGCGACACCCCATCCGTGCGGCGGCCAGGGCTGCTTCACATCCGGCATGACCTGCCCCGATAACAATTACATCGTATTGTTGATCATATGTCATCATATGCGTTGTCCATTGATATGTTTCACGTGAAACATGGCATTATTTACCAATGCAGAATGAAGAAAAAATCAGGTCAAGAACTTCATCCGTGGCGGTCTGACCGGTAACAGCCCCGACAGCCTGAAGCGCACCCCGCAAGTCCAACGCCAGCAGTTCCAGATTACGATCCCGAAGCCCGTCAGAAAATTGTATCAACTGTTGTTCGGCACTTGACAGCGCATCACGGTGACGAGCCCGTGATAGAGCCACAAATTCGCGCGAATCTGGAGTTGAGGAATGGAGAAACTGCGTACAAACCTTTTTCTTGAGCTGTTCGATTCCACTTCCCGTAAGCGCGGCAATTTTGATCAGGGCCACAAAACGATCTTCATCCGGCAGGACAAGACGCTGGGCAAGATCCGTCTTGTTAAGCACCGCTATGGCGGTGCAACCTGAAAGAGCATCAAGTATCAACTGATCTTCCTGGCTAAATTCACACGAGGCATCAAAAACAGCGAGAACAAGATCTGCGAGCGGTATCTTTTCGAGAGCCCTGCTGATTCCCTCCTGCTCCACCAGGTCATCGGTATGGCGAATACCTGCCGTATCAAGTAAACGGATCGCCAGCCCGTCAAACATAACGGTTTCTTCTATAATGTCGCGAGTCGTGCCGGGTATATGGGTTACAATCGCACGATTTTCATTCAGCAACCGATTAAGCAGACTAGACTTTCCGGCATTCGGTTTGCCGACAATCAGAACGGAGATGCCATCCCGCATGATCCGAGCCTCTTCAAACGTTGAGAGCAGTTCGGCAATCATGTTCCGGGCGCTCCCGACTGAATCAAGAATAGCCGTGACATCCGTAGCACCGATATCGTCGTCAGGAAAGTCGATATACGCCTCAACCAACGCAAGCGCCTGAAGCAGAAACACGCGAACTTCGCCGATACGAATAGAAAGAACTCCTTCGCGCTGTCTTTGGGCCAGTTGCAACGCAGCCCCGCTCTTTGATGCGATGATATCCATTACCGCTTCGGCCTGGATCAGGTCAATACGTCCGTTTAAGAACGCGCGCCGGGTAAATTCGCCGGGCTCGGCAAGTCTGACATCGCACCTTAAAACCAGCGCCAACACGCTTTCGACAACCAGCCATCCGCCGTGACAATGCAATTCGAGAACATCTTCGCGCGTATATGATCTGGGTGCGCGCATATACACCGCCATAGCTTCATCAACTTTCTCACCGGTTTCCGGATCGATGATAGTGCCAAAAGAAAAACGGTGGCTCACAAGGCCACCGTTATATACCGGCTTAAAAACAGTATGTCCGACAGCAGCCGCCTTATCACCACTCACACGGATTATTCCGATTCCACCGTTACCGGGAGGGGTGCTGACAGCCGCAATTGTGTCACGAATATACATACATTTATACTCCGGAATGCCGACTAATCTTTAACCAGTTTGTTTATGTACATCTGCTGGCTGATAGTCAACACGTTATTGACGAGCCAGTACAGTACCAGTCCGGAAGGAAAGCTGAGAAACATAAACGTAAATACAACCGGCAACGCCAGCATCATCTTTTGCTGCATTGGATCCATGTTGGACGGTGTCATTTTTTGCTGGAAAAACATCGTAATACCCATAATAACCGGCGTTACGTAGTAGGGATCCTTATCGGCAAGATCGGTAACCCAAAAGAAGAACGGGGCATGCCGAAGCTCAATTGAAAACATCAAAGATTTGTAGAGAGCGAAGAATACCGGTATCTGAACAACCATCGGAAGACAGCCACCCATCGGATTAACTTTGTGTTCGCGATATAACTCCATGACCGCCTTGTTCATGGCGTCACGGTCATCTTTATACTTTTCCCTCAATTTAGCCATTTCGGGCTGAATTTTCTGCATCCCCTTCATTGACTTGTAACTCTTGTGGGTCAGCGGGAAAAAGAGTGCCTTGAGAATAATCGTGATGATTATGATCGCTATTCCGTAGTTGCCGACATAGCGGTAAAAGAATTTCAGTGTATAGAGAAGCGGCTTGGCAATAACCGTAAACCAGCCAAGATCCAGGGACTGTTCCAATGAATTGCCCTGCGCTTTAAGTACATCGATATCTTTAGGGCCGACAAACAGGCGGTATTCAGAGGTAACGGACTGCCCCGGATTGACCGTAAACTGGGGGGATGAGACCGTTGACTCCAAAAAACCGGCGCCATTCTTTTTTAGCTCTACAGAGGCAATGCTGCTTTTCTCGCTTAGAATCGCACTCAGAAAATACTTGTCGGCAAACCCTGCCCACAAAATAGTCTTGTCGTACCGTTTTGAAGCGGAGGCTACGTCTTTCATTTTATTAGATTGAAGACTATTGTCGGAAAAGAGATATGATCCGGCCGTATCAAAGCGATTATTCTTAACTTTCGGTTCTGCCGGATAGGTCATTACGTGTTGAATGGCGCCGACCAAAGAAGCAGCTGAGTTATTAAAGAGCTGTGTTTCCAGCTTGATGCCATACTCACCGGAAGTGAACGTATAAATTTTACGAACCGTAAATCCCTGTCCGGAAATATAGTTGAATGTGAGTTGCCTGGATCCGCTTTTGTCAATAGTTAGTACGTCGGAATCGGTACTGAACAGCGTGTTGTCGGGAAGATTAAGGCCGGTAGCCCTTGTTGAAAACAAATATATATTCGGGTCGGCATCATTTCCCAAGGAAACGTTTATTGCTGCAGGTGCATTTTCTTCGCGGTATTTTTTGAGTGTCAAACTTTTGAGGCTCGCTCCGCGTGAAGAAAACACCGCCGTATAAAGATCCGTATTGACACTGACATCCTTTTGCGGTGCATTTGCAACAGGGGATTGCCCCGTAACAGGCGCACCGTTCTGCTGCACAGTTGTTTGTGGCGCAGCCGCAGCCGGATTATGTACCTCTGAAGATGCACTTTGCGGGACAGAAGGCTCAACTTTATGTTTATCCGGACCAAACATCATGGAAAACAGATAAAAAACAGCAATTGAAAGACCTACAGCTATAAAAGCACGCTTTTCCATCAGGGCTCCTAATAAATTATATCTCTGTGTTAGGGTACCGGATCGTAACCGCCCGGATGAAACGGATGACACTTACATATTCTGAGAAAGGTAAGCAACATACCCCTGGCAACACCATACCGAATTAATGACTCACGGGAATAATCGGAACAGGAGGGATAAAAGCGACAGGTCTGTGGAAGAAGCGGCGAAATCATCTTCTGGTAAAACCTGATTACAAGGAGGATACAGCTTTTTGACATGGGTTTATGCCTATAAACCGAAAAGCTTTATGGAGTTCCCGCACAACATCGGAATACGTCATTTGAGCCGATTCTCGTCGGGCTACGACATTTATATCCACGGCTGCCAACCCGAAACGATTATGCCGGAAGAACTCTCTCAGATATCGTTTAACCCGGTTACGAACAACCGCGCAACCGATTTTCTTACTTGCCGTAATACCTAAACGAACCGTCTGAAGGTTGTTCTCACGCCACACAACAAGAAAACCACGCACAGTTGTTTTTTGTTGTGCGGAAGCGAGCCGAAGAAATTCAGCTCGCTTCCGCAACCGTGCAGTTTTTGGAAAAGTGGCCGCAGTGTCAACAATCACGCAAGAATGCAGATTTATTTGGTTGCGATTCTGACAGAAAGGCTTTTACGCCCTTTTGCTCTTCTACGTTTAATCACCAGCCGACCATTCTTTGTAGCCATTCTGACCAGAAAACCGTGGGTACGCTTGCGTGAAGTGTTACTTGGCTGATAGGTTCTTTTCATCTCGATTTACCTCTACGTAATTATTTTTCAGGAAATGGGTTATTAAACACAACTTGATGCTCATGTCAAGTTTTATATTATATCCGCAACCGGAACAATTACCATTGATTTGCCTTGAAAAAGAGGGTTGGCTCTGCTATTCTCCAGAACCCTCAACAGGCGTAATTTTATCGAAAGTATGCTTTAACATATCGTTATTGCATTAAAAATAGTTTTCCACAGCTGTTAACAAGAGTGTTGATAACTTTTTTATATGTCTGTTTTATATACCATAAATACACTTTCTCCTGTAGTATTACACGCCGCATTTGATGTTACTACCCAATACTATCATGATTGTGATTTCTCGATGTTAGATGCATGGCAACAAGCAACCGAAAATATAGAAAAAGTAATGTCTGAAGCCGATTTTGGCACCTGGATAAAGCCGGTTCATTACAGCCATCATGACGGTCGCACCGTTTTTTTGTCTGTTCCGAATTCATTTATAAAAGAGTGGCTGGAAGACCATTACATGAATGTTTTGACCGGTGCACTCTCCGCTACATCCGGTTATCCGGTTTCCCTCAGCTTTATCATCAGGCCCGATGAAGAACACCAGCCATACATTTCAGAAGATTTTGTAACTAAAAACGAATCTGAAACTGCCGTCGGCAAAATAGCACCTTTTGAACAGGTATTTACTCCACTAAACCAAAAATATACATTTGACCTGTTTGTAAGCGGAACCGGCAACCAATTTGCTCATGCCGCTGCAATGGCGGTAGCAAATAATCCTGCTGATACATATAATCCTCTTTTTATCTATGGTGGTGTCGGACTGGGGAAAAGTCACCTGTTAAATTCAATAGGTCACACGATTCGCAGTAATTCACCGGAATTAAATGTCTGCTACTGCTCTGCTGAAAAATTTATGTATGAAATGGTCAATCACCTCCGTCTGAAAAAGATGGATATATTCAGAAATCGTTTCAGAAATGTTGATGTGCTGTTAGTTGATGATATCCAGTTCATCTCAGGTAAGACCGGAACACAGGAAGAATTTTTTCACACATTCAACGCTCTGCATGACGCTCACAAGCAGATTGTAATTACCTCTGATAAATTTCCGCGAGAAATTTCCGATCTGGAAGAGCGCCTGAGATCGCGGTTTGAATGGGGTCTCATTGCCGATATCCAACCGCCGGATGTGGAAACAAAAATTGCAATTCTGAAAAAGAAATCGGAAGTTACGAGAGTCTATTTTCCTGAAGACGTCTATTATTTTCTTGCTTCAAGCGATACCAGAAACATCCGGGAGCTTGAGGGAATGCTCATACGGCTCGGAGCCTTCAGCAGTCTCCAAAATATCCCGGTCACCTTGGATATGGCCAAGGAGAATCTTAAAGATATCCTGGGAGACAGGCATAAAGAAGTAACTGTTGAATTAATCCAGAAATCTGTTGCCGAATACTTCGATTTGAAGGTGGTTGACCTCAAATCGGAAAAACGGTTGAAGAATATCGTTCAGGCTCGACAGATAGCTATCTGGTTCTGTCGTGATATGACGAAATCATCTTATCCCGACATCGGACTTAAATTTGGTGGAAAAGATCATTCAACCATTATTCACTCTTTCAAAAAAATAGACAACGCATTGGCAAATGAACCTAAACTATCTAAAATTATTGATGAAATAAGACGTATCCTCCTCAAGTGAGGAAAACCTGTTGATTCAGTGTGAATAACTGTTGATACTTTTTACCGGTGTGCAAAAGCATGCAACATGGTGTCCGGTATACACAGCCACTTCATGACAGGTATCCACCATAATCAAACCGGTTACGGGATTATCCACAGTTTCAACAGGACCAACAACGTACTACAAGGTTTTAAATATATTATAAACATACTATCAGTATTGAAAAGGGGGGATATCTATGGAATTCAAAATTGAAAAAGAACATTTCCTGAAGTCGTTGCAAAAAATTCAGGGAATTGTCGAAAAAAGAACTTCAATGCCCATTCTGTCCAATGTTCTTCTTGAAGCTACCGAAACAGTCCTTCTAGTTACCGCTACAGACTTGGAAGTGGGAATGAAAAGCAGCTATGCGGCGGATGTTGTAAGTCCCGGTAAAATTACTGTTTCAGCAAAAAAATTGTACGAAATAGTTAAGGAACTCCCGAATCAACCCATTTCATTTTTAACGAAAGATAACGATTGGGTCGAAATAAAATGCGGTAAGGTTCAGTTCAACATCGTCGGCCTTTCGCCGGATGAATTTCCGTACTTTCCCGATGTAAAAGAAGAAAACCTCTTTGAAATAGAAACATCCCTGTTGCGCGGAATGATCGAAAGAACATCTTATGCAATCTGCACTGACGAAACAAAATATAACCTTAACGGAATTTTTACCAAAGTTGAGATACGTCAGGACGGAAGCAACTGTCTTAAAATGGTTTCAACGGATGGACATCGCCTCTCGATAGCTTCCGGTAATTTTAAGGGAAACACCGGACCTGAACTGTTGAAAGGGGTAATATTACCGAAAAAAGGCGTCTACGAGATGAAGAAGGTCACCGATGAAGAGGGTGGAACTCTGCTGTTCGGTTTTATGGACAACAGCGCCGTCATTAAACGGGGCGATTCATACATGGTCATGCGTCTGGTCGATGGAGAATTTCCCGATTATAATCGCGTTATCCCAACTGCAAATACGCAGGTAGTAACTGTAAACAAGGAAGATTTCAGTCATTCGGTGCGTCGTATGGCAATACTTTCCAGTGAAAAGTTCAAGGGCATCATGTTGGAAATTTCATCCGGTGGCATTAAAATTTCTTCCAGCAATCCGGAATTGGGAGATGCCATGGAAGAACTGGATGTTATCTATACCGGAGAACCTATTTCCGTCAGATTTAACGCTCGCTATCTACTGGATGTACTTTCAGTGGCCGAAACCGAGCGAGTCGAAATGAAGTTTAAAGATGAACTTTCTCCTTCAATAATTGTTCCTGAAAATTCCGACAGTTTTTTGGCTGTCATTATGCCAATGAGGCTCTAGCAGCGGCTGATGCGACTCAGATCTGTGGTGGTTGCCGACTTCAGGAATGTCCGTTCCGTTAGAATTGAACCAGGTGAACGATTCAACCTGCTGTATGGTCTTAACGGACAGGGTAAGACAAATCTGCTTGAAGCAATTCATCTGTTGGGAAGCCCTCGCTCGTTCAGGACAGCACGCTTACCTGAACTTGTCAGACATGGCGAACAGCGGGCGCAGATTCTCGGCAGGGTTGAATCGGGAAGCGTTCATAGCACACTGCGTCTGGTTGTTGAGGCAGCCGGCCGCAAGGTGGAAATAGACGGAAAAGCTGTTCATAAAGCATCGGATCTGCACGGTAAACTGAACTCTGTAGTATTTTCTCCCGACGACACCGGGATGGTCAGGATGGGGCCTGAATCAAGGCGCCGCTACCTTGACCGGGCTGTTTATATGGGGGATATAGGGTATCTGCACTCCTGGCATTCGTATCAGCGGATACTTAAACAACGGAACCATCTGCTGAAAAACTCTGACAGAACCGGCCTTGATATCTGGACCGAACGGCTGGCTGAAACAGGAGCGGAGGTTATTGAGCGACGTCTTGCATTTGTTGCCCTACTTGATGGCAAGTTGCAGAAATATTATGCTGCCATTGCCGGAGTCAGTGAAACAACCCGGCTTAGCTATGCGCCTGATGGGGTACTGTCAACAGAGCGGAATCGGATTCGCGACGACTTGCTGGAGTTGTTCAAACGGCACCAGAAATCCGATGAGCGCTATGGAACTACTTCTGCCGGACCGCATCGTGACGATTTAACGCTTGAATTGAACGACCGGCCGCTCAAGGCATTCGGCTCACAGGGGCAGCAGAAAAGTTACGTTCTGGCGCTCAAGATGGCGGAAATGGATAATCTTAAGGAAATTTTCGGCGAAGCACCGTTACTGTTACTGGACGATATGAGCTCCGAGTTGGACGCACGAAGAAATCACAACCTGATGGAGTTTCTGACAACAAGAGAAATTCAGGTTTTCATAACAACCACAGAACGGTCTCCAGCACTGCTGGCAGCCGCGCCACACTGCGCCGTCTTTCGTGTTGAAGACGGCAATCTGACGTTTGAAGGAAGTTAACCGCATGAGTGAACAGGAAAATGTAACAAACGGTTCTGAAGAGTATGGTGCTGAAAATATCAAGGTTCTGGAAGGATTGTCCGCTGTACGCAAGCGACCGTCCATGTACATCGGATCCACATCGAGCTCCGGTCTCCACCATCTCGTATATGAAATCGTCGATAACTCGATCGATGAAGCTTTGGCCGGTTATTGTAATGACGTTTCGGTAACCATTAATACCGACGGCTCAATAACCGTTATTGATAATGGCCGTGGTATCCCGACCGACATCATGGCGCATGAAGGCAAATCCGCAGCTGAAGTTGTATTGACCGTGCTGCATGCCGGCGGAAAGTTCGACAACGATTCTTACAAGGTTTCCGGTGGTTTGCACGGCGTTGGTGTCTCGGTTGTCAATGCTCTTTCCAAATGGCTTGAACTTGAGATCCGGCGTGATGGCAAGGTCTGGCGTCAGTCCTACCGTCGTGGTGATCCGCAGGCTCCTCTGGAGCAGATAGGAGAAACAAAGAAGCGCGGTACCAAGATCACGTTCATGCCGGATGAGGAAATTTTCGAGACAACGGAATACTCCTTCGATATTCTGTCACAACGTCTGCGAGAACTGGCGTTTCTTAACGCCGGTGTGCGGATCAAGATCAGCGACGAACGTGTCGATGGCAAATCTCACGAGTTCTACTACGAAGGTGGAATCAACTCCTTTGTCGAGTACCTGAACCGTAACAAAGTTGTGATCAACCCCAAGCCGATGTACTTCAAAGGTGAAAAAGGTGGCGTGGAGATGGAAGTTTCCATGCAGTATAACGATTCTTATGACGAAAAAATATTTGCCTTTGCCAATAACATAAACACACATGAGGGTGGTACGCATCTGGCTGGTTTTAAAGCGGCTTTGACCCGTACCATGAACGCCTATGCAGCGGCCAATAATCTCCTCAAGAACGAGAAGGTAACGGTGTCCGGCGACGATCTGCGCGAGGGGTTGACGTGCGTTATCTCGGTCAAAATACCACAGCCGCAGTTCGAGGGACAAACCAAGACCAAACTTGGCAACTCCGAAGTCAAAGGGTATGTGGAATCGCTCCTCAATGAGCGTCTGGGTGTCTATCTGGAAGAAAGTCCCAAGATTGCCAGGGATATCCTCAACAAATCGATTGAAGCTGCCAGGGCTCGCGAGGCGGCCCGCAAGGCCCGAGATCTGACACGTCGCAAAGGTGCCCTTGACATGGGTGGACTTCCGGGGAAACTTGCTGATTGCCAGGAGAAAGATCCGGCGCTCTGCGAACTCTACCTGGTCGAAGGTGATTCGGCCGGCGGCTCGGCAAAACAGGGGCGCGATCGTAAAAACCAGGCGATTCTGCCGCTCAAGGGAAAGATTCTCAATGTCGAGAAGGCCCGTTTCGACAAGATGATATCATCTCAGGAAATTCGCACACTGATTACGGCGCTCGGCACCGGCATCGGCAAGGAAGATTTCAATATCGCCAAGCTCCGCTACCATCGCATTATCGTCATGACTGACGCGGACGTCGACGGCTCGCACATTCTTACGCTGCTCTTGACATTCTTTTACCGTAATATGCGAGAATTGATCGAACGCGGGCATCTCTACATCGCTCAGCCACCGCTCTATAAGGTTAAGCGTGGCAAAAGAGAACAGTATTTGCGAGATGACCCTGCGATGCAGGCCTTTCTGCTGGAAGAAGGATCTGAGGACCTGATTTTACGCCTTGAAAAGGGAGATCGGACCTACAGCGGCAAGCAGATTATCCCGGTCATCAAGCAATTCATCGAAAACCGTGCGATATTCGACAAGGTTGTTAAAAAGGGGATCTCACCAGAATTGCTGTCAATTATCATTCGCAGCAATGTGCCGTCCGGCCTGGAAGAATTAACCCAGCTTGAGCCGCACCTTGATGGAATGAAAGCACTGGCGGAAGGCTCCGATTACCAGATAGAAGATGAACGCATCACCTTCCGGATCGGCAATATCCGCTCCATCATCGACCAGCAGGTGCTGTCGGTACTTTCCACACACGAGTACGAGTTGCTGGTGGATAATCACCGTCGCATCGTGGATACCATGGCTGATGGCCGGGCCTTCGTCGAGCAGGAGGGGGGCAAGGTCTTGTTCGAAACGACAAATCATCAGGATCTGCTCAACTTTTTCCTCGAAAACGCCAAAAAAGGGTTGGCAATTCAGCGCTACAAAGGTCTTGGCGAGATGAACCCGGAGCAACTATGGGAAACTACCATGAATCCGGAAAACCGGGTGTTGCTACAGGTCAAGATCGAGGACGTTGTCGAGTCGGATGAGATTTTCACTATTCTCATGGGTGATCAGGTTGAACCGAGGCGTGATTTCATTGAGAAAAATGCGCTGAACGTCGTCAATCTGGATATTTAAATCCTACAAATTTATACACAATTACTTCTCATCGTTTTGATGAGTACGCAGATACGAGGTACCAATGCAGATCACGACAGAAATCCCAATTAACAAAATAGCAGTTAATATCGAAGACGAAATGAAACGTTCCTACATGGATTACGCCATGTCGGTTATCATCGGTCGTGCCCTGCCGGATGTCCGCGACGGTCTCAAGCCGGTGCATCGCCGCTGCCTGTATGCCATGTACGACATGGGCAACGACTACAACAAGCCGTACAAGAAATCGGCTCGTGTAGTCGGTGATGTTATCGGTAAATACCATCCGCATGGTGATACGGCGGCGTACGATACCATCGTACGTATGGCCCAGGATTTTTCGTTGCGCTACATGCTGGTGGATGGCCAGGGTAACTTCGGTTCGGTGGACGGTGACCGTCCGGCGGCCATGCGTTATACCGAGATCCGCCTGCGCCACCTCACCCATGAGATGTTGGCCGATCTGGACAAAGAAACCGTCAATATGCAACCCAACTATAATGAGGAGATGCTGGAACCAACGGTTCTGCCGTCCAAGTTTCCCAACCTGCTGATAAACGGTTCAACCGGGATTGCTGTTGGTATGGCGACCAACATACCGCCACATAATCTGGGCGAGATCATCGACGGCATTATCGCGGTTATCAGGAATCCGGAAATCGGTTTTGAAGAGTTGCTGGAAATGATTCCGGGCCCCGACTTCCCTACTGGCGCTACGATCTATGGTCGCCAGGGTATCAGGGATGCCTACAGCACCGGTCGCGGCATCATCCAGATCCGTGCCAAGGCTCACGTGGAGGCCTCCAAGCGTTCGGAGCGCCAGGCAATCATCGTCACCGAGCTTCCCTATCAAGTAAACAAGGCTCGGCTGATCGAAAAAATTGCCGAACTGGTCAAGGAAAAGAAAGTCGAGGGAATTACCGAAATCCGCGACGAATCCGACCGTCAGGGTATGCGCATCGTCATCGAAGTCAAACGGGACGAAAATGCCGAGGTACTGCTCAATCAGCTCTACAAGCAGTCGCAATTGCAGGTATCGTTCGGCATCATCATGCTGGCCATTGTTCATAACCGTCCGCGAGTGCTGACACTGCGCGAAATGATGGATTGTTTCGTCGAGCATCGCTGCGAAGTGGTCACCCGGCGCACAAACTTTGAACTGAAGAAGGCACTGGCCCGGGCCCATATTCTGGAAGGTCTCAAGATTGCGCTGGACTGGCTTGATGCGGTCATTGAACTGATCCGCGAGTCCAAAACGCCACCTGAAGCCAAACAGGGGCTGATTGAAGGAAAGTTTGCCAATCCCGAGTACTTGGCACGGTTGAATCTCCCACGTCCGGCGGGGTATGAACATGAAGTTCAGTTGTCGGATATTCAGGCACAGGCGATCCTGGAGATGCGTTTGCAGCGCCTGACCGGGCTTGAGCGGGACAAGATCGTTGCCGAGTATGAAGAGATCATGAAACTGATTGCCCGTCTGCGGGAAATTCTGGCGTCCGACACCGAGATCCTCAAGATAATTGTTGGCGAACTGACCGAGATTCGGGACCGGTTTGGCGACAAGCGTCGTTCGGAGATTGCCGACAAGAGTGCCGACATCTCGCGGGAAGATACCATTGAAGACGAAGAAATGGTGGTCACTATCTCGCATACCGGCTACATCAAGCGGAGTGCTGTTGACCTGTACCGCTCGCAACGCCGTGGCGGCAAGGGGAAAACCGGCATGAAGACCAAAGAGGAGGATTTTGTCGAGCAACTCTTCATAGCCTCAACCAAGGACTACCTGCTCTGCTTCACCGATGCCGGTCGGATGTACTGGCTCAAGGTCTATGAAATTCCGGAAGGAAGCCGTACCACCAAAGGTAAGGCGGTCGTCAATCTGGTCAATGTCTCTGCCGGTGAAAAGATTACCACGATCCTGCCGGTCAAGGAATTCAGTGAGAACACGTACCTCTTCATGGCGACCAAATACGGTGTTGTCAAAAAGACACCGCTGGTTGACTACTCCAATGTCCGGAGCGGCGGTATTAACGCTGTTAATCTCGACGATGGCGACAAGCTGATTTCCGTGGCTCTGACCGATGGCACCAAAGACATATTCCTTGGGTCGCGCGGCGGCAAAGCAATCCGTTTCAATGAGGAGGACGTTCGCCCGATGGGACGCGTCACCCGCGGAGTTCGTGGTATGAATCTTGCTGCTGATGATTGGGTGATCGGCATGGAGATCGTTGACAATACGGCTGTTGGATCGACAATTTTCACTGTTTGTGAAAACGGCTACGGCAAACGCACCGATCTGGACGAATATCGTGACCAGTCACGTGGCGGCAAGGGTATTATTACGATTAAAACGACCGAGCGTAACGGTTCGGTCGTCAACGTCATGCAGGTCGCGGACGATCACGATCTGATGGTAATCACTGATCAGGGAAAGATACTGCGGGTTCCGGTCTCCGGCTTCTCGGTTATCGGTCGAAATACCCAGGGTGTCACCTTGATGAATACCGAGGAAAACGAGAAAGTTGTAGCTGTTGCCCGTCTCGCTGAAAAGGATGAAGATGAAGGTGAAGGTGAAGAAGGGATTGAAGAAACGGAAAGCTAGATGACTCTGCCCATCAACATAGATAAAACTTTGCGGGAACGGCGCCGTATTAATCGGCTGCTGGACTTTCTCAAGCGGGACGACCTGACGGGCGAACAGATGGAACGTATCGGCTGGCGGCTGCAGAAGTCCGGAAAGCGGGCCCTTTCTCCGTTGGTGCGTAAGCTCTGGTGCGAACAGAACGGCACCGCGTTATATCGCTATACCTGCATGCTGGATTTTTTCGATGCCTCGGCGTGGATGGATCAATTGATTCAGATTACATTGCAGCGCAAGGATCTGGAAGAGGATGGCAAGCTGGCGTTGCTGGATGTGTTGCACGATAGCGGCATCGATGTCACAGCTCCCCCTTTTGCTGCCATGACCGGATACGGATCACCAACGCTGGAGGGGTTTGTCGATGACTGCCTTGGCGATGGTGAGCGCGGCCTGGTTCGGTTTATTGACAGCTTTCTTGATGTCGCAGACGAATTCCGCGAGCGTATGATGCATCGTCTTGCCGATAATGCATCCGCAGAAGCAGTTGCGCTCCTCGACATTCTGCTCTCCTTCGAGAAGGAAGAGATCGTGCGGGAAACGATTCGAACCCTGGGACGTACAAGAAGCGGGTATGCTCTTGATGTACTGCGGCGTGCCGAAACACGGTTCGAGGGAGACACGTTGGCCATGATCAGGCGCAGTATACTGCGGCTCTCATTCATCGGAATTCATGATTCCCTGGAACTGCCGTACTCATTTCAGCAGCCACTCCCGTTTCACGAAGTGTACGCCGGCCCGGTTGATTTCTATGGATCTCGTACACTCTGGTTCTCCTGGCGAATCGATGATCAGACGTTTGCCGCCATGTTAATCCTGACAGGCGAGACCGATGGCGTTCTTAACGCCATCAGTTATCGTATGAAGGACGCAAAGGAGTATGGCCATATTTTGAAGGATGTGGCCGGCGGTGAGATGCTGACGCCTGTTGATGTGGAATATGCGCTGGCATCACTTCGCGCTGCACTTTATCGCAGCCGCGAGGGAGGCTTTTACCTTCCTCCCGACTTCTACGTAGATATGCGCTTCTTTCGTCCTGATTCTCTGAAACCGGAAGCATATATTCCCCGATTCAGGCTTAAGCATCTGGAAGATATCGTTGAAAAGATTCCGGGCTATGTTGCAACCAGCAACGATCTGCTGGATGAGTCGGGGCTTGAGGGGTGGGTTTTAACGGAGTCGGCGCTATATGACGCTGCTGATCGCTTCAATGTTCTGGAAGCGGCAAGCGGGCTCGGTTCAATATCGACCGAGGCTCTTGAAAAAGAGATTTCACGCTGTTGTGACGAGTTGATTATACCGCGGCGTGCCGACATCATAAAACGGCTTCTGCTTATCGCCGATTATCTGCAGCAGATAGAAGGCAATGAAAGTGCGGTACAAAAGACACTTGCTACGGTCCTAAGTCTCGTTGGAGGTTTTTTGCCCGATTGTCGTCACCCTTTTATCCGGCGTCTCCTGATCGACAGCGTGGATGCTGCCCGGCAAACGCTGGCAGAGGGGTATGATCCGCGTCTGGAGGAAGGGAACGATGACGATGACTATGACGACTGACGGAACGGTTGCTATTGAGCGGATTGCCGTTATCGGCGGCGGCAGCTGGGGAACTGCTTTAGCGGGGAGACTGGCTGCCAACGGTAATGATACGATATTGTGGGCCTATGAGCAGGAACTGGTTGCGGAGATCAACTCCAGCCATACCAATTCTCTCTATCTTCCCGGCATCAACCTTCACCCGACTCTGGCTTGCACGGGAAATCTGGAAGAAGCGGTAACCGGGCGCAGCATCGTATTGCTCGTGACACCGGTGCAGGTTATGCGGGGGGTGTTTAAACAGCTTGCTCCGAGTATCTCGCCGCATGCGATTATTGCCAATGCGTCCAAGGGAATCGAGCTCGAAACGCTACATACGGTTTCCCAAATATGTGGCGAATTGCTCGGAAGCGCTGCGCTTGTCCGCTATGTAGCGCTTTCCGGGCCAACATTTGCCCGCGAAGTCGCCCAGGAACTTCCCTCGTTGATTGTAGCTGCCTCTCGGAGCGAGAGCAGCGCTTGCCGCGTTCAAGCGGCATTCAGTTGCCCCTGTCTGCGGGTTTACACCAACAGCGATGTTACCGGAGTCGAACTGGGAGGCGCCGTCAAGAATGTTATCGCCATAGCGGCCGGTATTAGTGACGGCCTCGGGTTCGGATATAATGCCCGGGCTGCCCTTATTACGAGAGGGCTGGCCGAAATGAATCGTCTGGGGAATGCCATGGGAGCACAAAGTGCAACTTTTGCGGGTTTGGCCGGCATGGGTGATCTGGTGTTGACCTGTACCGGTGATCTCTCCCGTAACCGTACGGTGGGCTTCAAACTTGGCCAGGGGATTAAGCTGCCGGACATTCTGGCCGAGATGCGCATGGTTGCCGAAGGGGTGAAGAGTGCCGAATCGGTCTACCTTCTTGCTTGTCGTCTCGGTGTCGAGATGCCGATTGTTGAAAAAACATATCAGATTCTGCACGAAGACAAGCCTGCGAGGCAGGCAGTAATTGAACTGATGGCTCGAAATCTGCGGTCAGAGGGGTAAGGAACCGCTCATTGATACGGTTTATTGACAGGTACGCATGTACGGAGGCATATTTCAATTCGAGATACGCCTCCGTACTGGTTTAAATAGTTGCAAAAACGGAAGATTCGTTTAACATAGTACAATGAATATTTAATTCATTGAATTCATTGTCCATTCGCGGAGGATTACATGGCCAAAGATGAGCAGGATACCGCTGAAGCAGAAGGTGAAGGCGGCGGTAAGAAAAAGATGTTTATCATTATAGGCGCTGCGGTAGCGGTTGCGCTTATTCTGGGTGTTGTTGCATTCATGATGATGGGCAAGGGTGACAAAAAGACCAAAAAAGAGGGCGATGCCGCGCACGCCGAAGGTGCGGCTGCACCGGCCGCCGGTGAGCATGGGGCAGCGGCTCCTGCGGCTGCTGGCGGTCATGGCGCCGCACCTGCAGCCGGCGCCGCCGCGGGTCCATCAGCCAACATTTACCCCCTTGATCCGTTCATCGTTAATATCTATGATGGTCAGGAGCTGCGCTATCTCAAGGTAAAAGTTGAGCTGGAGATGGTGGGTGCGACCGTAAAACCTGAGATCGATGGTAGACTGGCGCCGATACGCGATTCAATCCTGATATTGCTCAGTGCGAAAACGCTTCAGGATATTCAGGATGTTCAGGGCAAAAATACGCTCAAGGATGAAATTCTGGGGGCAATTAACAAGAACATCCCCCCCGGCAAGATTGCCAAGGTGTATTTCACCGATTTCGTGGTTCAATAGGTACTGCTGTGGCTGCAATGGAAAAAATCCTTTCTAAGGCGGAGATTGAAGCGCTGCTTAATGCTGTCTTCGAGGGACGCATAGAACCGGAAAAGGAACTTTCTAAAGCGGAGGGATCGATCGAGACGTATGATCTTATCAACTCTGACGCCCATAAAGGCTTCGTTCCGAATCTTGATATTATCTACGACAGCTTTATCCGTTACAACCGCGTCAATCTTTCCAACCGCCTGCGAAAATCGGTGGAAATAAAGAAAATTGGAGCCCGATCATATAAATTCGACGATTTTCTCCAGACGCTGCCGTCACCGGTATGCATGGGCATTTTTAAGATTGAGCCGTTAAAAGGCGCCGCCCTGATTTCGTTCGACAGCACGCTGGTGCTGTCGCTGGTTGACAGTCTCCTCGGCGGGACCGGAAGCGCTAAGGTCCCGATTGCCAATCGCATGTTCACCTCAATCGAGGTGCGTCTGATGGAAAAGATCGTAGGAGACGCTCTGCAGGATCTTGAAAAAGCCTGGGCGCCTCTCTATGCAACACATATGAGCCTGTTGCGGATGGAAATGAACCCGCGTCTGGTTAATATCGTCCCTCCCGAATACCAGATTGTAACAATGACTCTCAAGATCCAGATTGATGATGTGTCCGGCAATATGATGTTTGCTGTGCCGTTCATGACAATCGATCCGATTCGGGACAAGCTAAAGACCGGGATGCAGTTCGACTTGATGGCAATCGACCCGCAGTGGTCGTTCCGCCTGTCAAACGAAATACTGGAAGCACCTATGGAGGCCGCTGTCGAAATGGGAAATGCCAGCATTACATTGCGCGAACTGCTGGATTTGGCCCCAGGCGATACTATAATGCTTGACCAGGCTTGTTCGAGTGAAATGATTGTCAAGATTGAAGGGGTACCCAAGTATTTTGGTATTCCAGGAGTCAAACATGGCAATAAAGCAATCCAGATCAGCAAGATTTGTAACACGAGGGGGCAGTAGTGAGTGATACGCCTGAAGATTTACTTGACAAGAAGAACCTTGATTTCATCCTTGACATTCCCTTGCAGGTAACCGTTGAACTCGGAAGAACCAAACTGCTGGTTAAGGATATTCTGCAATTAAACCAGGGGGCTGTTGTCGAATTAACCAAGCTGGCCGGCGAACCGCTGGATATTTTTGTTAACTCCAAGCTGGTAGCTCGCGGTGAAGCGGTTGTTGTTAACGAAAAATTCGGTGTCCGTCTGGTGGATATCGTCACTCCTAACGAGCGGGTGGAGAAAATTCTGTGAAAAGTGCGGCCTCCGCGCTACTTCTCTTCCTACCAACCTTAGCGTCGGCTGCTGACAACTCCGGACAGGAGTTCAGTTTTCTGGCAAGTTTTCTGCAGATGATCGCAGCACTGGCTCTTGTCGTCGGCCTTATCCTGATTACCTGGCATTTTTCCAGCAAACTTATGAACGGTTTGCCGGTCGGGCGGCAGTTGCTCTCAAAGCATATCCGTTTGATAGAGACCCGCTATCTGGGACCGAAAAAATCCTTGATACTCATTGAGGTCGGTGGAGAATACCTGCTGCTGTCAAACAGCGAAACCGGCCTGACCTTAATCAAACAGATCAACATGCTTGAAGAGATTGAAGTCATGGAAGAGAAGCGTGAACAGAGCAGCTTTGCCACCCTTCTGGCTCGTTTAAGGCACACATCATGATCACTAGGCACCTTACAAAACGCAGCTTCATTCTCGGCCTGACGGTTATCCTGTTGCTGGCGGGTGCCATGGCATCGGCAGAACCACTTCCGTTCCCGTCACTCAATATCGGAGTCGGCTCAGCTACCAAGCCGAATGATGTTGCGGTAACGGTTCAGATATTCCTGCTGATGACGATCATGTCGCTCGCACCGGGGCTGCTGATCATGACGACTTCATTTACCCGCATATCGGTCGTACTTTCGTTTCTGCGTACCGCGATGGGTACACAGGCGGCTCCTTCCAACCAGATTATTTTATCGCTATCAATGTTTTTAACGTTTTTTATCATGACGCCGGTCTGGCAGCAGATTAACAAGGACGCGTACCAGCCCTGGAAGGCACAGCAGATAAGCCAGGAACAGGCCATGGAACGCGCTGTCAAACCCGTTCGAACATTCATGCTGTCCCAAACACGTGAGAAGGATCTGGCACTGTTCGTAAGCCTGTCCAAGCTGGAACGGCCGAAGAATGCCGAAGGTATCCCGACTCTTACCATTATTCCCGCGTTCATGATTTCTGAACTGAGGACCGCTTTTCAGATCGGATTCCTGATCTATATCCCTTTTATTGTTGTCGATATGGTTGTAGCATCGGTTCTGATGTCGATGGGGATGATGATGCTTCCTCCCGTCATGATATCGCTCCCGTTCAAAATCCTGCTCTTCGTGTTGGTAGATGGCTGGGGTCTTGTAATCAGCTCGCTCGTTAAAAGCTTTGGATAGGTGAAACAACATGACTCCCGAATTAGTCGTTCAGCTTGCCCGGCGCAGTTTTGAAGTAACCCTGATGCTGGCTGCTCCGCTCCTGATCGCCAGCCTGATTATCGGTCTCATAATCAGTATTTTCCAGGCTGTAACCTCAATCAATGAGGCGACACTCGCCTTTGTCCCGAAAATTATTGCTGTCATGGTTGCCATGATCATTTTTTTCCCTTGGATGATGAGCTACATGAGTGATTTTACCCGAGAGATTTATTCGTTCATAGCTACCATGAGGCGCTAGCCTCACATGTTTCCGCTACTCCCCTTTCCATCTCCTCGCGAAGTCATTTTCTTTATGCTGGTGCTCAGTCGCGTTGCAGGCATTTTCGCCGCCCTTCCGGTGTTCGGCGGACGTCGGATGCCGGCCCGCATCAAGGCGGTTGTTGTGTTGATGATTACCCTGGTCTGTTTCCCGACACTATCGGTAGCGCTTCCTCAGATACCGTCCGACGCATTTGGCCTTGCGCTGCTGGCATTCGGAGAAGTCATGGTCGGGTTGACGCTGGCATTTATAACGCAGATCATTTTTGCAGCGATCGAATTCAGCGGCCAAATTATCGGCATGCAGATGGGACTTACCATCTCATCGATACTGGACCCGTCCCAAGGGACACAAACACAGCTCATGTCGGTTATTCAGACCCTGTTTGCAACGCTGATGTTCCTGTCGCTTAATATTCACCATATGTTCATCCGTGCCATTATGGACAGTTTCAAGGTCATCCCGCTCGGCGGATGGCGTCTTAGCGGGGAATTGACTAATATGCTTGTTATGCGAACAGCTGACATTTTTATCATCGGAATAAGGCTGGCCGCACCCGTCATGGTGGCACTGCTCCTGACAACCATTGCGCTTGGCATTATGGCCCGCGCCTTTCCGCAGATGAATATCTTTATGATCAGCATGCCGCTCAACATCGGCCTGGGGCTGGTAATACTCGGAATGACGCTGACTATTTTCTTCCATGTTCTTCAGGTAGCGTTCGGGAATCTTTCCTCTCAGATAGAGGCACTTTTCCGGCTCATGGCAAAGGGGGGATGACCTACGGCAGAGGATGTAGATAAACACTCCAAAACAGAACAGCCAACAAGTAAAAGGCTCGATAAGTCGCGCGAAGACAGTCCGCCGCCGATGAGCCAAATGCTGACGTCGTCACTTACCCTCCTCTCGGGTATTGTTTGCCTTTACGTCTTCGGCAGTTTCATGTTGGATGGCCTCAAACAGAATACCGTTAAAATATTGTCAACGATGGGCAATTTTGAACTGACGGAATCAAACCTCTACGTTCTGCTTCTCAAGCTGTTTGGCACGATTGTTCTGCTGATGGCGCCTCTGATAATAACAATTGTGAGTACTGCAGTACTTTCAAGTGTGATACAGGACAACGGCAGACTTGAGTTCATGACGTCTCGACTGAAAGTAGATTTCAGCAAGCTGAGTCCCATGAAAGGTTTCGGGAGGTTGTTTAACAAGGACGCCCTTGTCGAGATACTGAAATCGTTGCTGAAATTATCAGTAGTTGCCTGGATCGCCTACGGCGTGATGCGTGACGAAATGCAGAATATTACGTTTCTGGCAGAAGCCGATATTCAGACTATATTTACTTTTATCGGTCACATCGCTTTCAAGATCGTCACCCACACCTGCGGCATTATGATTGTACTTGGTCTGCTCGACATGCTTTACGTCAAATGGCGCTATACGGAAAATCTCAAAATGACCAAACAGGAGATTAAGGACGAGCATAAAGAGTCTGAGGGAAACCCGGAGACGAAGGGCAAAATCAAGAAGATGCAGTTTCAAATGGCTCGGCGCCGAATGACAAAAATAATCCCGCTTGCCGATGTGGTCATAACCAACCCGACACACTTTGCAGTAGCTCTTAAGTATGACCGCCAAAAGATGGCGGCCCCGATTGTTCTCGCCAAAGGGATGGATATCATGGCCGAGGCTATCAAGAAAATAGCCCGAGAACATGGCATCACACTTGTTGAAAACCGGTTCCTGGCTCGTGAACTCTACGATCAGGTAAAAGAGAACGAGCCGATTCCTGAAGCACTTTATGCTGCTGTTGCCGAAGTATTGGCCTATGTCTACAAGTTGAAGGGCAAGGTGTAGCGACAGGAAGTAATAAAACGGGGAAAGGTTACCCTTTCCCCGCGATTAAATGGGAACAAATTTCGACCTTCCATTACGACTAGAAGAGTTTCAGTACCGACTGCGACGCTTGAGAAGAAAGGCTCAAAGCGGTGGTTCCCAATGACTGACGGGTCTGGAGCGCCAGCATGTTTGCACCCTCCTGATTCATGTCGGCCAGGGTCAGATTGTCGGCGCCGGTCTGGAGCGTGTTGATCATCTGTGTGGTGAAGTCCTGACGGGTTGTGATAACGGACAGGTTGCTGGCCAGGGTTGAAGATTTGGAACGCAGGGTGGTCAATGCGTTCTCCATGTTGAACATTGCCTGAGTAGCATTTGCAGAAGTATCCCATCCAGATGTTGAGGTAATACCGAGGGATCCCGCATCAGATGAAAAACCAGATATTGTCAGGTTGGCATCACCGGTGATCTGGCTGAACTCGATGGAAAGCGTTCCGTTGGTCAGCAGGTTGGTACCACGGTAGCCCGAATCACTGGCGATCGTAGTAATCTGGCTCTGGATCTGAACAAACTGGCTTTCGTATGTAAGCTGGGACAAAGTATCGGACGTTGCAGACGCAGCGGCGGCAAGACCTTTGGCCGACTGGATCAGGGCGGTGATAGCCGTGATACCATTGTTCGCACTTTTGATCATCTGTACCGCCTCAGACATGCTGTCTTTACGGTCATTCAAGTCACTGGCGCGATTGGTAGCATTTTGTGCAGCAAAAAAGTTAGTCGGATTATCAAGTGCCGAGTTTACTTTTTTGCCGCTACTCAAACGGTCCTGGGTTTGAGTAACTTGTGAGGATGTTTTCTGGAGGGCAAGGAGATTATTCCTCATGCCCGACGTTAGAGAAATATCAGAGATCGCCATAGGTTATTGTTCCTTTCGGAGTTGTCCGGATAACCGGTTGGATTTTTTACCTGGTCGTAGTTGTTTTCAGCCTGTTCTATACCTTTGGTGCAAATACGAGCACTGAACATCCTACAGTTCCACCCTTTTTGCGAAAAAAGGGTGGAACTGCGCTACTGAATGATTACCGGACAAGGTTTAAAACGTCCTGGGTCATCTGATCAGACGTTGTAATCGTCTTCGAGTTGGCAGAATACGCTCTCTGGGTAACGATCATCTGCACCATCTGGGCTGCCATATCGACATTGCTCTGCTCCAGTGAGTTCGAAGAAATCTTTTCGCTGGTGCCGTTTGCCGAGTTGCTCGTGGTGGTGAAGGCGGCGGTCGGTACGCCGGCTTTCAATGTTGCCTTGTAAAGCGACCCGCCTACTTTTTCAAGTGCGCTTGAATCGGCAGGTGTTATGAGGGCAAGGCGCTGTGCGGTCAGGGAGTTCGACGTTGTGTTGGGGATACCCTGTTGCCCGGACGCATTGTAGAAAAACGAGCTGAGGCCATCCTGCCCTTTATAGGTGATAAGGCCGTTTGAATCTATTTTGGAAATACTCCCGAAGGCCAACCCCTGCTGTTTGCTAACTGCTGCGTAGCCGGACAGACTTGCTGCTGTATCGCCATTCAGTTCTGTATTCATTCCGGTAATCGTTGCTGCGCTGACGACTGTGGCCGCTGCCGTGGCGGCAGCCTGCAGTGCCGCATAGGCAGAGAGGAGTGACGTGTGAGCATCCTTGGCGGTTGATCCGGTCTGCGAGGCTTGCAAAACGGCGTTTTTAGTGGTTGCACCGGTGCCATCGGTTGGTGCCGGAATAACAGTAGTACCGGTGGAGTCGATGCCGAGGGCTTTGGCGGTGGCATCCAGTAAAGCCTGGGCATTTGTTTGCGACACACTGCCGGTCGGCATCAAATTAATGACGGTCTGAATTGAGTTAATGTCCGTAGTTATATCGGCGATGGCTGTCGCGATTGTGCCTCCGGTATTGTAATTTTGAGCGGCTGCCTGGATGTTTTGTGCATTGTCGCTGAACTGGATCGGGTTACCCTGCGTATCTAGTACCTGGTAGCCATCTGCATTGGTCAGATACAGATTCGAATCGAGACGAAATGCACCGGCCTTGCTGAGCAGCGCGGCGCTCTGGTCGATTGGAGCGGTTTGGCTCGGATCTTTCATGGCAAAGAAGCTGTTGCCCGTAATTGCCAGGTCGGTGACAACTTCGGTGGTTGCAAAAGAGCTCTGGGTGAACATGTTGTCGATCTTCTGAATCTGGGTACCGCGACCAACCTGTGAAGCGCTGTAGGAGTTGGTGACGCTTGTGGACAGCATGTCGGAAAATTCAATACGACCGCTTTTAAAACCGATGGTGTTGACGTTGGCGAGATTGTTGCCGATTACGTTCATTCCGTCTGCATTAGCCAAGAGGCCGGTTACGCCTGTGTACATCGCTGATGTGATACTCATTGTGTTGCCTCCTTGTGTTGTTTGTGGGTTGTGAGGGACGCGTCTGTCGGTCGGCATCCCTGGGCTTCCTCACGGAGGGCCAGCCCTGTTCGTTGTTGTCAGATAACTACTGCCGAGTCAATATTGGTAAAAACGTTGCCTTTCATTTGTGACCGGTCCATGGCTGTTACCACTGTCCGATTCTTTACGCTGACTACCAGGGCCGCATCACCCATCATGACGAGCGATTCCTTGCCCCCCTTTTGCGCCACACTGTTAACCGCACCTTCAAGGTTGGCGATATCGCTGGCTGAAAAGGAAATGTTGCGTGCCCGTAGTCTCTCCTGCGCATGTTGTGAGAACTTCACCTCCTGGGTCGGAATTTTCTGATCAAGTACTCTGGCAAACGGCGAATCCGATGTCTGACCGTTTACCTGTTTTTGTTGCTGTGGCCGTTCAATTCTTTCCGGCCTGATTGGATTTGGAAATAAAATCGGGTCTATCATTGCATTTTTTACCCTCCTGTCACACCTATAACGTCTGCCAAGTTAACCGTTGCCGAGCCGATCGTCAAAGCAGGGGTCGTTCCCGAATATGATACACCGGTAACTTTTCCTGACGTGTATGGTGTTGATGTTACAATTCTCCCATCTGATGTAGTTGCATTTACCGTAAAGGTGTACGTTCCGGCAGGCAGCTTTGAGCCGGAGCTGTCGGTGCCGTTCCAGGAAAGAGTCTGGTCGCCGGCGGTCAGCGTCCCCGTCGTTAACGTGTCGACTGTTTTTCCGTTTGCATCGGCAATGGTGACCGTGGCGGAGTTGGCAGCAGATTCTAGATTAAAGAGCATGGTTGATGCCGTTGAGCCGTCAAACGGAACAGAGTTGCCGTTGGCTTTGATCGTTCCCCCAATAAAGCCCGCTGCCGACATTGCCGCCGAATTATTCTGCGCTGCCAGCAAATTCGTCAGATTGGTGTTGACATTATACGATTGCTCAACCTGTGTAATGCTTGACATTTGACTGAGAAGCTGGTCAGAACTCGTCGGGTTGAGTGGGTCCTGATTTTGCAACTGGGCCACAAATAATTTAAGAAAATCGTCCTTGCCAAGCCCCATGGACGATTTCATGGATGCATCTGCCGCAGTTGTGTTGGTTGTTGCTGTTACACTGTTGATCATTCCCATCTGCTATCTCACCTCACTTTCAATAATGTATGTCAAGCATTGAGGTTCCTTGCTGCCTTTGATACGCTGCCTGACTTGATGGAATATCTGCACGGGAAGCGTTGAAGGTACGCCCAGACATCCAAGACTGCTGTTGCTGCTTGGCCATTTCGCGCCAGGCGTTCTGGTTCTGACTCTGGTTTCCCGAGCTTTTCCCACCTGTGCTGACATCAAAGGATGTCATTGTAATGTTCTGACGTGAAAGAGATTCTTTGAGAGCATCCGTATGCTGTGCTATGGCATCCCGCACAGCCTGGTTTTCGGTTACGATCTCAACCGAAAGTTTCTGCCCCTGAAGATTCAGGTTCATTTTCAGCTCACCCAGGTTTTCGGGTGAAAGCGTTAACGTAATGTGCTGAGTGCCCGGTTTAAGTTCATGTCCCGTCAGTCGTTCTCTGACCTGATTGACAATCTGTTCCACATCGTTCTGACGTGCAGGTTCCGAAGATGTTCCTGATGTTGAATCTACAGTTTGTCGAGCAACTTTTGGCTGTTCATTCTGCAGAGGGTTCATGGTGTTACTGCCACCCTTTTGATTGAATCCGGATTGATCACTATCGCTGTCCAAACGGTCTTCCGAGTTCATTGATGTTCCCGCAGAAGAAACAATATTTTTGGACAGTGTTGTCAATTCTTTGACGTCGGTGCGCAGTGCGTTTGACTGAGTGACTTCCGCAGTCGTTTCCGAATTCATCCGGGCCAATGACCCATGCATATTTTGACGTGCCTGCAGAAGAGAGTATACACCTGCACTGTTTTTTACCGTACCAGCAGTAACAGGTTGAAGTTCTTGAGGATCAACGCTAACTCCTGAAGGATTCATACCACTGTCAACCGGTATGTTGATGGCAGCAATCGGCATTCTGCCGGATTCCTGTTGTTGTACAGCAGTGGTCTGTCGAGGTGACGCCTCTTTTTTATCTGCATATTCAGTGCCATGTGTAGCGGTGCTGTCGTTTGTCTTTATGTCGGGTCTGGACTGCACATCACGGTTCAAACTGACTCCGTCTATGCTTGTTACGGCAGTAGGACGAAGCTGTGAAAGAATATTTTGTACAATTGGTTCCGTGAGAGCAACTGGCACAGCTGTCTGACGTACGGATGATTGTTCCATCTGTACCGGTGCAGGTTGTAACGGCGTTGCTACAGGTTCGTCGACCGTTTGAAGTGCAGCTGTTTGAATCGACTCATCCGGTAGTACAGCCGGTTGTTCTGAATCTGCGCGAGCGATGTCAACG
>CAIYZD010000124.1 GCA_903930585.1 uncultured Geobacteraceae bacterium
CATCCACCATAACAGTGGCCAACGATATCACGCTGAGCGGTGCAAACAAATTCACCGGTCCGGTTTTGCTTGACGGCAAGAATGTCACCCTCAACAACGCCGGTGACCTCGACCTCGGTGCCTCAACGGCGAGGGGGACGCTGACGGTACAGGCCGGGGGCAACCTGACTCAGCGCGGCGATATGAACGTGGACGGCTCATCGACCTTCACAGCTGCTAACGATATCACGCTGAATAACAGTGGTAACAACTTCGTCGGCCCCGTATCGGTGGTTGACGCCAACAATGTGACCTTGAAGAGCGGCAACACAATTGACTTCGGTACTTCTTCGGTCAGAGGCCATCTGACGGTTGAGACCGGTGACTCCCTGATTCAGGCCGGCGGCGCTCTGACGGTAGCCGGTTCCTCGACCTTCACTGCTGCTAATGACATCACGCTGGATAAGAGAGGTAACAACTTCGTCGGCCCCATATCGGTGGTTGACGCCAATAATGTCACCTTGAAGAGCGTCGACACAATTGACTTCGATACTTCTTCGATCAGAGGCAATCTGACGGTTGAGACGGGAGCGGCGCTGATGCAGACTGGCGGCGCTCTGACGGTAGGTGGAGTCTCGACCTTCACTGCCGCTACCGACATCACGCTGGGTAACAGTGGTAACAACTTCGTCGGTCCCATATCGGTGGTTGACGCCAACAATGTCACCTTGAAGAGCGGTAACATAATTGACTTCGGCACTTCTTCGATCAGAGGCAATCTGTCGGTAGAGACCGGTGACTCCCTGTCGCAGACCGGCGGTGCTTTGACGGTAGGCGGCGCCTCGACCTTCACTGCTGCTAACGACATCACGTTCGATAACAGTGTTAACAAATTCGACAAGACCGTCTCGGTGATTGACGCCAACAATGTTACCTTGAAGAGCAGCAGCACGATTGACTTCGGCACTTCTTCGATCAGAGGCGATCTGACGGTTGAGACGGGAGCCGACCTGACGCAAACCGGCGGTGCTCTGACGGTAGCCGGCGTCTCGACCTTCGCTGCCGCTAATGACATCACGCTGAGTAACAGTGATAACAAATTCGACAAGACCGTCTCGGTGGTTGACGCCAATAATGTCACTCTGAAGAGCGGCAACACAATTGACTTCGGCATTTCTTCGATCAGAGGCGATCTGACGGTGGATACCGGTGACGCCCTGATGCAGACCGGCGGCGCTCTGACGGTAGGTGGAACATCTGCCTTTACTACTGCTAACGACATCACGCTGGATAACCGTGACAACAAATTCGCCGGCCCTATCTTGGTAGTTGACGCCAATAACGTTACCTTGAAGAGCGGTAACACGATTGACTTCGGCACTTCCTTAGTCAGAGGCGATCTGACGGTTGAGACGGGTGACTCGCTGACGCAGACCGGAGGCGCTCTGACGATAGTCGGAACCTCAAACTTTACTGCCGCTAACGACATCACGCTGGATAAGAGTGGTAACAAATTCGACAAGACCGTATCGGTGATTGATGCCAATAATGTCGCCTTGAGGAGCGTCAACACGATCGACTTCGGCACTTCTTCGATCAGAGGCGACCTGACGGTGGAAACCGGTGACGCCCTGACGCAGACCGGAGGCGTTTTGTCGGTAGGCGGCGCCTCGACCTTCACTGCTGCTAACGATATCACGCTGGATGACAGTGGTAACAAATTCGACAAGACCGTATCGGTGGTTGATGCCAACAATGTCACCTTGAAGAGCGTCAACACGATTGACTTCGGCACTTCCTTAGTCAGAGGCGATCTGACGGTGGAGACGGGTGACTCCCTGACGCAGACCGGCGGCGCTCTGACGGTAGTCGGAGCCTCGATCTTCACTGCCGCTAACGAAATTACGCTGGAAAAAAGTGGTAACAAATTCGACAAGACCGTATCGGTGGTTGACGCCGACAATGTCACCTTGAAGAGTGCCAACACGATCGACTTCGGCACTTCTTCGATCAGAGGCGACCTGACGGTGGAAACCGGTGACGCCCTGAGGCAGACCGGCGGCGCTCTGACGGTAGTCGGAGCCTCGACCTTCAGTGCTGCTAACGATATCACGCTGGATAACAGTGATAACAACTTTGTCGGCTCCGTCTCGGTAGGTAATGCCGATAACGTCACCTTGAAGGGCGGCAACACGATTGACTTCGGTATTTCTTCGATCAGAGGCAACCTGACGGTGGATACCGGTGATGCCCTGACGCAGACCGGCGGCGCTCTGACTGTAGACGGAGCATCCACCTTCAGTGCTGCTAACGACATTACGCTTGATAACAGTGGTAACAACTTTATCGGCCCCGTCTCGGTAGTTGATGCCAATAACGTTACCGTAAAGAGCGCTAAAGCTATTGATTTCGGCACTTCTTCGATCAGAGGTGACCTGAAGGTAGATACCGGAGACTCCCTAACGCAGACCGGTGGTGCTCTGACGGTAGGTGGAGCCTCGACCTTCAGTGCTGCTAACGACATCGCGCTTGATGACAGTGGTAATAACTTCGTCGGCCCCGTCTCGGTAGTTGACGCCAACAATGTCACCTTGAAGAGCGGCAACACCATAGACTTCGGCACTTCTTTGATCAGAGGTGACTTGACGGTCGAGACCGGTGACGCCCTGACGCAGATCGGCGGTGCTTTGACGGTAGGCAGAGCGTCCACCTTTACTGCTGCTAACGACATCACGCTTGATAACAGTGGTAACAAATTCGACAAGACCGTCTCGGTGGTTGACGCCAACAATGTAACCTTGAAGAGCGGTAACACGATTGACTTCGGCACTTCTTCGATCAGAGGCAACCTGACGGTGGATACCGGTGATGCCCTGACGCAGACCGGCGGCGCTCTGACGGTGGGCGGAGTGTCCACCTTTACTGCTGCTAACGATATTACGCTGGACAACAGTGGCAACAACTTCGCCGGCCCCGTCTCGGTAGTTGACGCCAATAACGTTACCGTTAAGAGCGGCAACACGATTGACTTCGGCACTTCTTCGATCAGAGGCGACCTGACGGTGGATGCCGGTGACGCCCTGATGCAGACCGGCGGTGCTCTGACTGTAGGCGGAGCGTCCATCTTTACGGCTGCTAACGACATCACGCTGGATAACAGTGGTAACAAGTTCGACAAGACCGTGTCGTTGGTTGACGCAAACAATGTTACCGTGAAGAGTGCCACCACGATTGACTTCGGTACTTCTTCGATCAGAGGCAACCTGACGGTGGATACCGGTGATGCCCTGACGCAGACCGGCGGCGCTCTGGCGGTAGGCGGAGAATCCACCTTTACTGCTGCTAACGACATTACGCTCGATAAAGGTGAAAATACCTTCGGCGGTGTGGTCTCGGTTGGAAACGCCAACAACGTTACATTAACCAGTGCCACTGCCTTGACTGTGGGAGCTGTGACTGCTACCGGCACTGTGGATATTGCTACCCTGACCGGTGATCTTACACTTGCCGGTGCTATTGCAACTACGGATGTCACCGACAAGGCGATCACGATTAATGCCGGTAAAAGTAACGTGGTCGGAGATTCCACCGGCGGCGACATTAGAATAATTGACGGTGGAAAGGTAAGCGTCGTCGGTAACGGGAGAGCAACCTTGTTCAGCGGCAGTATTGACGGCAGCGTGGGACTTACGGATCTTGTCGGGGCAGGAAATTTCCGCTACAACAGTGATGAATCCGCCAGCAACTACACAGCGGCGTTAAGTGCGCCGGGCAGCTACGCCATCTATCGTGAACAGCCAATGTTGTATGTAGATCACGACAGCCAGACCATTACTTACGGAGAAACTCCGACCTTTACCGGAGCAGTGGTCTTATCCAGCGTATCCATCTTAAGAAATGGTGATGCTGCTTCAGACGCCTATTCCGGCACGGCAAAATTTAAAGCGGACGGTTCCAAATCTACTTCCGGTAACTATACTGCCGGTACCCACGATGTGGGATACGACACGGGTCTCAGTAGCAACCTCGGGTATGGTTTTATGGACGACCCGGCAAACAGTGGCAATAAGCTGACCGTTAACCAGAAAACGCTTGCGGTCACCGGCTTTACCGCCAACAACAAGGTCTATGATGCAACTACAGTCGCGACTCTCAGCGGGGCAACAGTAATTCCGACGGTGGTGGGCGACGTCGTCACCGTCGGTGGCATCTTCGATACCAAGAACGTCGGAACCGGCAAGGGCGTCACCATGACTATCGGTGGCGCCGATGCTGACAACTACAGTCTGGTGCCTCAAACCGGTTTGACCGCCGACATCAGCAAAGCCAACCTGAACGTGCACGGCCTGACCGCTAACAACAAGGTTTATGATACCACCACTGTTGCGGCTCTCAACGGCGCGGCAGCAATTACAAAGTTGGGGACCGACGACGTAACCCTCAGTGGAACAGCCATCGGTGTCTTCGACACAAAGAATGTCGGCACCGGTAAGAATATTACTGTCAGCGGTAACACCATCAGCGGCGCTGACTCCGGCAACTATACTCTCGTGCAGCAAGCTGGCCTGACTGCCGACATCAGCAAAGCCGATCTGCATGTAACCGGCCTTACCGCCAACAACAAAATCTATGATGGCACTACTGTTGCGACGTTGAGTGGTACCGCGGCAATCACGAAGTTGGGGGCCGACAACGTCACCATCGGCGGTACCGCCGTTGGCGCATTCGACACCAAAGACGTCGGCACCGGCAAGAACGTCACCGTCAGCGGCAACACCATCAGCGGCTCCGACTCCGGCAACTATAACCTCGTGCAGCAAACCGGTTTGACCGCCAACATCACTGCGGCAGCTCCCTTACCGGATTTGTCGTCATCAGCGGCGAGGGGAGAGGCGGCTGTCAGCAGCATTTCATCTCCACAGGCACGTGTCGTCGGGGTAGACGATTCCTTGTTGTCAATACCAGCGGAACCAAACCCTGCGATTGTCTCAATAGGGCCTGGATCGGGTTCCACCACCATTACCCACTATGCTACAAGTACGCTGGTTGACAACAATGTCGGCAATACTACGGTCATGCCGGACAAATCGACTCTGGAGATCAAACCCCAATCTGTCAGAATGAAAATATCCACAAAAGCGGTGGCTGCTCCCGACATACCTATTCAACACAATCAAAACGAGAACAAAACCACCGTGAGTTCCATAGCACCCGATTCTGATAAAATCACCTCTCCATTGAGTTTTACAGCACCTGCTCCCGAATCTTACAAGCAGACACCGGCGGTGAGTCCCGTGGCGCCTGCCGCTGACTTCGGAAAAGGGAGTGTCCTTACAAACGTACCGGTACTAAGCGTCAAATCGGTGCAACCGCCCGAGCCGGTCGGAGTTGGCTATTTCAACATAGCCGACAAGGACGGCAGCCTGTCGCTCTCTCCTTCGGAAACAGCGACAAACCAATCCCGTCTTGCCATATCAGGAGAAGGTGAAAGAAAATCGTTGTTTGTCAGTCTTCCCAATGGCCGTGTCGTTGAAACGTTCGTGTCAGTTGCTTCAGGCGGGGTGATGCTCGTCAAGGTGCCGCCCGGTACGGATCAGTCGAACAACCAGATTGTTCTTTCGGCCTTGTCGGTTGCAACACAAAAGCTCGGGTTAAAGATGGGCGAGCTTAAAGCGGTGGTTGTGCAGGAAGGGAGCAATTTGGAAATGTCTCCAAGAGCTCAGAAACTTTTAATTTTATTCTAATAAAAAAACCAATTCCGGCAACGCCGGCAAGCGACCGGTACCATTTTTAGCCATTTACCATGAAAGATGAAACGGAAGGATCATCCGACAGGAGGACGAGGCCGCGGCGGAGGAGCGACCCAACCGCAGCAAAGACGGTTTCTTCGTCGATTCCGAGTTCGCTCGCGAGTGCCACGAGATCATGCATCGCCAACGGTTCCTCCAGCAATACGAGGACTTCCCGTTCTGCAGGAACGAGCCATTGATGGAGAGGCAATGACGTCCCCAGCAGATGCGCCTGAGCATTTGCGCCTTGTTGGCTGCCGAGCATTCGGGCCTCCATCAGCCCTGTCGGTCCCGCCCGCCGCACCAGACTGCGCTCCAGTATCTCGTACAGACGCGGATGGCGTGCCAGACGCTCTGTACGAAACAGCGCTTCAATTTCGCCACCGGCGCTACCGATTGGCGCCCCGGTTTCCTCACTGCGGATCCATGGCGGACCGAATGCAGGGTCGCTCCATTGGAAGGCCAGAAGAACTGAGACGATACGCGTATAGCCTTGGGTTCTCAGATTGTCGGCCCACTCATGCACCGAATCAAGAAACGTACCGAAGTCATAATCACCTTCGGCATGTCCGATAGCATAGTTTGTTACCGTATGCTCGCGCAAGCGAAGGATCAAGATGTCCATCGGGGCATCTCCGAGCCATCTTCGCAACCGGTCGGAAATCGGCTCATCATCCCGTTCGCCGAGTTCCGTGACAATCTGCGCAATCCCCCCCGGTGCGAGGTGGCATGGTAGTCCGGCAATAAGATCCTGCTGGACATCTTCACCGGAGTTTCCGCCATCGCGAAACCGGAGCGAATCGACGGGCGAAGGAACGAACGGAGGGTTTGCCGTGATGAGGTCGAAGCATTTGCCCTGCACCGGTTCGAAAAGATTTCCGATTATGACTTCAATATTATCTGCGCCGGTCACCTGAGCATTGAAGCGAGTACAATGGGCGGCGCGAGAATTTATATCCACTGCAACCACGTGTTGTGAGTGAGAAGCAGCAAGAAGGGCATGAATGCCGGATCCCGTACAGAGATCCAACGTGGCGCCGACAGGGCGGCGCACGGTAGCACGAGCGAGCCAGCGGCTGTCGGCGCCGACCGACATCACCTGGTCGTATGGAATGGAGCTCTGGCCGGGATGGGGAAGTTTGGGCCAGGCATGGTCCGAGAAGACGAGCCGATTTCCAACCGGAAACAATGACGCACGTGCCCGTGCAACTCCGTTATCATCGATGACCAGTATCCCCCCCCGCACTAGAGCACCCTGATCGTTCGTATCGAATAACCGGTTGAGCTCGACGGCAGGAACGGCGCCCTGCAAGAGAAAAAGATCTATGGCTGAACCAAGTGCATCGCGGAGTTTCAATCGTTCTTCGCGATAAATCGGCAGAGCGCGCCACTGCAGAAAAGATATGTCGGCAACCCCTAAGCGCTCACATACGGCTGTTTCACAATAGCCGGCACGGGTAAGCCGGGATATGGCAGTGCGGAAACCGGACAGATCGGTATCATCAATCAGGAATGGAGCAGAATCGGTCAAGGGGGTCTCCAGGAAAAATTTCCATCTTCAGGGTATGTGAAACGAACATGACGTAACAAAGGGATGAAGGTGTTTGGTTCTATCCATTCTGACAGCAACTTCTTCAATTTTCCAGCCAATAAACAGACAATACCGGAGATACGAATAAATATGGAGTGAGTGTGAATTTTTGCCCATGAGGCGGAATCACTCTTCCTATTTTTGTGAAACCTGATTACGATACATCTTATGAAATCCGGTCAATATGTGGGCATACGAGTGTTTACGCGATGAAATTGAATGTAACCCAGAGGGTCTTCTTAGCGATTCTTGCCGCCAATGCGATCATAGTTCTCTGCATGTTCCTGATTATGCAGCGAACTATGGATCGTGGTTTTCTCAAGTACATAAACCAGGTCGAGCAGAATCGCCTGGACCGCCTGGCCGCGAAATTGGGGAAGGAACATGTCTCACGGGGGAGCTGGGAATTCCTCCGCAAGACTCCCGATATGATTTCCCGGCTGATCGGCGAAACCATTACCGAAGATTCCTCGCAGAACGTTCTCCCCCCGCCACCAGTCGATATGAAGCGAGAGGGTGTTCCCCCTGGAGAGCCATTTACCGGCAGACGACACTATCGTCTGGAACGGCGAATTATCGTGCTGGACGCTTTACGGAGTCCGGTCTTCGGCGTCAGCAATCCTGCCGAGGTCGAACTGTTTAAGCCGATTTTGGGGGTAGGGGGCGTGGTTGGGTATCTGGGACTGCTCCCGAGTAAATTTGTTTCGGATATGCATCAGCTCAAATTCGTCAAGGAACAGAAACTTGTTTTTGCTTTTGTCGCCATGATCATGCTGCTTGTTGCCGCTGCGATATCTCTGCCGTTGGCACGGCTCCTGGTTCGACCGCTCAAAAAGCTGGCGGCAGCGACCGGCCATCTCTCCTCGGGGCGCTATGACGTCAGGGTTCCTGTCGATTCGGACGACGAGTTTGGCCATCTTTCCCGCGACTTTAATGCGTTGGCGCTGAGTCTCGACAAAAACGAACAGGCACGGCGCCAGTTCGTGGCTGATATATCCCATGAGTTGCGGACTCCGCTGGCCATACTGGGAGGCGAAATCGAGGCTATTCAGGATGGTATCCAGGATCTTTCGCTGGAATCGATCGGCTCTCTTCAGGTTGAGGTATTTCGTCTCAACCGTTTGGTAGACGATCTGTACCAATTGGCCCTTTCAGATGTCGGTGCACTTGCATACCGGAAATCCGATGTAAACCTGGCAGATATCATATCTGAAGCGATAGATCGGGCCCGGCCAAAATTGGCGGAGCGGTCGCTGGCACTCTCCATTACTTTGCCGCAAGCCCCTGTCATTGTTTTTGCCGATGCCGAACGTTTGACCCAGCTTTTCGACAATTTGCTGGATAATTCACGAAAATACACCGATTCCGGTGGTGTGCTTGAAATAACGCTCGAAGCGATGCACGGCGGAGTAACGGTTGACATCAGAGATAGCGGTCCCGGAGTTACCGGGGAAGAACGCGATAAACTGTTTGATCGGCTTTACCGGGTGGAGCGGTCACGTAACAGGTCTTCCGGCGGTGCAGGTCTTGGACTTGCAATCTGCCGCAATATCGTAGAGGCTCACGAGGGGGCGATAGAGGCATTTCATTCGCCGCTCGGAGGAGTCTGGATACGCATTACTCTGCCACTATCCGAGGGTCACCAATGAATGACACCATACTGATCGTCGAAGATGAACCAAAGTTGGTCCGGCTTTTGAGCAATTACCTGCGCCAGGCCGGGTATGATTCGGAAAGCATCGAGAACGGCCTTAATGTAGTGCCGCGAGTGCGCACACGGATGCCTGCCCTGATACTGCTGGACTTGATGCTGCCGGGGCGAAACGGCGTGGATATCTGCAAGGATATCCGTTCGTTTTCAACGGTGCCGATCATCATGGTCTCCGCACGCATTGAAGAAATCGACCGGCTCCTCGGCCTTGAACTCGGTGCCGACGATTATATCTGCAAGCCGTTCAGCCCGAGGGAGGTCGTGGCCCGTGTCAAAGCGGTGCTGCGAAGAAGCGCCACTCAGCACCATCCGGAGGCGATTTCCGTACTCCATCTGGATGAGGATCGTTTTCAGGCAACCCTGCATGGCATCGATCTGGAACTTACCGTGGTCGAGTTCAAGCTGTTGAGTTTTCTCTCGTCCAATCAGGGACGGATATACGGTCGGTCCAAGCTCATGGATCACATCTATCCCGATCAACGGATTGTCAGTGATCGAACCATCGATAGCCACATCAAGAACCTGCGCAAGAAAATTTCCGGCGTTTCTCCGGAAACCGAACTTATCCATTCCGTATACGGAGCGGGATACAAATATGACACCTAACGGAAACAGAGGATCGTGAGCATGCAAGAAGCCGTCAGTACAACTGTTGAAACTGATACACAACAATCCAAACGGCCATTCTGGAAACGGCCATGGTTCTGGTTGCTCATGTTCTGCCTGATAGTCGGTAGCGCTTTTGCGCTATGGAAAAATCAAACCGCTTCCCCATCGGCTGCATCAGGCAAAGGCGCCAAAGGACAAACGCTCCCGACCCCGGTATTCGTGGTCCCGGCCCGCACGGGCAACATGAATCTCTATCTGACCGGACTCGGCTCAGTCACACCTCTGAATAATGTCATCGTGCGAAGCCGGGTTGACGGGCAGTTGATGGAGGTTCATTTTCGCGAAGGACAGAACGTCACCAAGGGTAGTCTGCTGGCAACCATCGACCCCCGGCCGTTCCAGGTGCAGCTGACTCAGGCTGAGGGGCAGATGGCTCGCGACCGGGAGCAGTTGAACAATGCCCGTATGGACCTGGAACGCTACCGTACCCTCTGGAAACAGGACTCGATTCCCCGCCAGCAATTGGATACCCAGGAAGCACTGGTCCGGCAGTATGAAGGTGCCGTGAAAGTTGATCAAGGTCAGATTGACAGCGCCAAACTACAACTCACCTACAGCCGTATCATCGCACCTATCAATGGTCGCATCGGCTTGCGCCTCGTGGACCCCGGCAACATGGTACGTGCCACAGATGCCGGAGGTCTGCTGACGATTACCCAGATGCAGCCGATTGCGACCGTTTTCCCGCTTCCCGAAGACAGTCTTCCCCAGGTTCTGCTCAAGATGAAGAGGGGACGGCTTGGTGTCGAAGTCTTTGACCGCGAAATGAAATTAAAACTGTCCGCCGGAGAACTGACCACAGTGGACAATCAGATCGATCCCGCAACCGGTACGGTAAAGCTGAAAGCGGTTTTTGCCAACAAGTCGAACGAACTTTTTCCCAACCAGTTTGTTAATATCAGACTCCTGGTCGATGTGAAGAAAGATGCCGTTATTGTCCCGTCCGCCGCTATCCAGAAAAGCCCGCAAAGTTCTTTTGCCTTTGTGCTGAACAAGGACAAAACCGTCGCCATGCGCACGGTTAAGACCGGCATCTCTCAGGGAGGAGAAACGTCCATCATCGAGGGGCTTGCCCCAGGAGAGCAGGTGGTTGTGGATGGCGCGGAACGTCTGCGGGAGGGAAGCAAGGTCGAAGTGAAGGAACGGGATCAGGCGGGTAAAGACGGCGGCAGGCCAGGTGGCGGCAAAGGAGCCAGGCCGGGTGCAGAAAAGGGGAAACCAGATGGTCGATCCTAACCGGACAAAGTCACGCTTTTAGTAAGTCAGAAGTTATCCCGTTATCAGGGTCAGGATGCCCAAAACATGAACTTTTCCCGTCTTTTCATACTCCGCCCGGTTGCAACCACGCTGCTGATGGTCGCCATCATTCTGGCCGGGGCGGTCGCCTATAAACAACTTCCGGTGTCCGCCCTGCCGCAGGTCGATTATCCCACCATCCAGGTGCGCACCTTTTATCCGGGCGCCAGTTCCGACGTCATCGCCTCATCGATTACCGCGCCGCTGGAGCGCCAGTTCGGCCAGATGCCGGGCCTGACCCAGATGACATCCACCAGCTCCCATGGCAGTTCGGTGATTACTTTGCAGTTTTCGTTGGAACTTGCCCTGGATGTTGCCGAACAGCAGGTTCAGGCCGCCATCAACGCCGGTTTCAACTTCCTCCCCAAGGATCTGCCCAACCCGCCGGTCTACAGCAAGGTCAACCCGGCTGATGCGCCGATTCTGACCCTGGCGCTTTCTTCGGATACGCTGCCGTTGCCGAAGGTCGAGGATTTGGCCGATACCCGCTTTGCCCAGAAAATTTCCCAGCTTCCCGGCGTTGGCATGGTCAGCATCAGCGGCGGTCAGCGTCCGGCAGTGCGGATTCATGCCAACCCGACCGCGCTGGCCTCTTATGGACTGACCCTTGAAGACCTGCGCACCGCACTGGTTGCCGCCAACGTCAATCAGGCCAAGGGAAGTTTCGACGGACCGCGCCAGTCCTATATCATCGGCGCAAATGACCAGCTTTTCACCAGCAAGGAATACCGCTCCCTGGTCATCGCGTATAAAAACAGCGCTCCGGTCCTGCTCAAGGATGTGGCGGACGCCATCGACGATACGGAAAACGTCAACCAGGCGGCCTGGATGAACTCGACTCCTGCCGTGATTGTCAACATCCAGCGTCAGCCGGGTGCCAACGTTATAGAGGTAGTAAATCGAGTCAAGCAGTTACTCCCCCAGTTGCAGGCGGCACTCCCGGCCTCGGTAAAGGTGACGCCGCTGACCGACCGGACGGTTACCATCAGGGAATCGGTAAAGGATGTGCAATTTGAACTGCTGCTGTCTGTGGCTCTGGTTGTGCTGGTCATCTTCCTCTTCCTGCGTAATCTGCCGGCCACCACCATTCCGAGCGTTGCCGTGCCGTTGTCGCTGGTTGGAACATTCGGTGTCATGTACCTGCTCGACTACAGCCTGAACAATCTTACCCTGATGGCGCTGACCATCTCCACCGGGTTCGTGGTCGATGATGCCATCGTCATGATAGAAAATATCTCTCGCTATGTGGAAGAGGGGGAAACACCCCTGGAAGCTGCCCTGAAGGGGTCCAGGCAGATCGGTTTCACCATTTTGTCGTTGACGGTGTCGCTGATTGCGGTGCTGATTCCGCTGCTCTTTATGGGGGATGTGGTCGGACGGTTGTTCCGGGAGTTTGCCGTTACTCTCGGCGTCACGATCCTTATCTCGGCGGTGGTTTCGCTGACTCTGACACCGATGATGTGCTCGCGTATCCTGAAGCATGTCCCAGAAGAGCGGCAAGGGCGTTTCTACCACGCATCAGGGCAGTTTTTCGAGCGTATGATCGCATCATACGGACGCTCGCTGCAATGGGTACTGCGGCACCAGAGCGCCACCCTGGTAGTGGCAGGGGGAACACTCTTGCTGACGGTGCTGCTCTATATGTGTATTCCCAAGGGATTCTTCCCGGTGCAGGACACCGGTGCCATTCAGGGTATCTCCGAAGCGTCCCAGTCGATCTCTTTTTCCGCAATGGCTGAGCGGCAGCAGGCTTTGGCCAGGGTAATCCTCGAAGAGCCGGCAGTGGAGAGTGTCTCATCGTTTATCGGTGTTGACGGCACCAATACCTCGCTGAACAGCGGCAGAATCCAGATCAACCTGAAACCGCTTCATGAGCGGGACACAGACGCCACCGGCGTTATCCGCCGCCTGCAGCCGAAGCTGGCGTCAGTGAGCGGAATAACCCTCTTCATGCAGCCGGTTCAGGACCTTACCGTTGATGCACGGGTAAGCCGTACCCAGTACCAGTTTACCCTGGAAACTCCGAATTCCGATGAACTCGCCACCTGGGCGCCGAAGGTCGTGGAAGGGTTGCAGCAGCGGAGCGAACTGTGCGATGTCAGCAGCGACCAGCAGAATCAGGGGTTGGAGGTGATGCTGAACATTGATCGCGCCACTGCCGCTCGCTTCGGCGTGACCCCGCAGAACATTGATGATGCCCTGTACGATGCCTTCGGCCAGCGTCAGGTTTCAACCATCTTCACCGAGCTGAATCAGTACCGGGTCATTCTTGCGGTCAAACCGCAGTTCCGGCAGGATCCGGGAGGTCTCCAGGCCCTCTACATCCGCTCTGCCGCCGGGGGGCAGGTGCCGCTCTCGGCCATCGCCTCGGCCACCGAAACCAGAGGGCCGCTGGTAATCAACCGGCAGGGGCAGTTTCCGGCAGTGACCACCTCCTTCAATCTGGCGCCGGGAGTTTCGTTGGGGGGCGCCGTTGATGCCATCGAATCCGCGACCAAACAGATGGGGCTTCCTGCCAGTATCAAGGGGAGTTTTCAGGGGACCGCGCAAGCGTTCAAGGCATCCCTCTCCAACGAGCCGATTCTGATTCTGGCGGCACTGATTACGGTCTATATCGTGCTGGGCGTGCTGTACGAGAGCTATATTCATCCGGTCACGATTCTTTCCACGTTGCCGTCTGCCGGAGTCGGTGCGGTGCTCTCCCTGATGATATTTCGCCAGGAACTCACCGTCATTGCTATCATCGGTATTATCCTGCTTATCGGTATCGTCAAGAAGAACGGCATCATGATGGTCGATTTTGCTCTTGATGCGGAACGAAACGAAGGGAAGTCGCCTCAGGATGCCATTTACCAGGCCTGTCTGCTTCGTTTCCGGCCGATCATGATGACCACCATGGCGGCGCTGCTCGGCGCACTCCCACTGGCAATGGGGACCGGTGTCGGTTCGGAACTGCGCAAACCGCTCGGCATCTCCATTATCGGCGGTCTGGTGTTTAGCCAGATTCTGACACTGTATACCACCCCGGTCATCTATCTGGCGTTTGACCGGTTGGCGCGGAGAAGGAAAACTCCCCCCTCCGCCGAGGGGAGGAGTTTAATCAATCCTCCGAGCTTCCAGTCCCCTCCCCCAGCGGGGGAGGGTTAGGGAGAGGGAAATGAATATCTCCTCTACCTTCATACGCCGTCCGGTAGCCACTACGCTGCTGACCATCGGACTCATCCTTTCGGGTATCATTGCCTTTCGGCTCCTGCCGGTATCACCGCTGCCGCAGGTTGACTTCCCTACCATTTCGGTGTCCGCCTCCCTTCCCGGCGCCGACCCGGAAACAATGTCCACCTCTGTAGCTGCGCCGCTGGAGCGACAGTTCGGCCGGATTGCCGGGGTTGCCGAAATGACCTCCGTCAGCAATCGCGGCAACACCAGTATCACCCTGCAGTTCGATCTGAATCGGGATATCAATGGCGCGGCGCGGGATGTGCAGGCTGCCATCAACGCTGCCCGCAGCTATCTCCCGGCCAACCTCCCCAGTAACCCGTCCTATCGCAAGGTGAATCCTTCGGACGCACCGATCATGATCTTGTCGCTCACGTCGGACAGCGTGAGTAAGCCGAGGATGTACGATGCCGCCTCGTCAATTCTTGCCCAGAAATTGTCTCAGGTAAAAGGGGTAGGCCAGGTGTTCGTGGGGGGAGGGGCTCTGCCGGCAGTCCGAGCGGAGCTTAATCCTTTGGCCCTTAACAAGTACGGCATTAGTCTGGCCAAGGTTCGGGGCGTTCTGGCCGCGACCAATGTCAATCGCCCCAAAGGGGTGCTCTCCAATGACACCACCTCGTGGGAACTGCACGCCAACGACCAGCTGAATAAAGCTGCCGACTACCGGGATCTGGTAATCAGCTACAAGGCGGGGTCGGTGGTACGCCTGGCGGATGTGGCCAATGTAGAAGACTCGGTGGAAGATCTGCGGGTAAGCGGCTTTGTCAACGGTATGCCGGCGGTCATGGTGATCGTCTCCCGGCAGCCGGGCGCCAACATTATAGAAACAGTAGACAACATCCGAGACATTCTGCCGCAGATGGAGGCTTCCCTGCCGAGCGGCATCAAGTTATCCGTGGTGCTGGACAGGACCCCCCCTATTCGCGGTTCGCTGCACGATGTGGAGATCTCACTGCTCCTCTCCGGATTTTTGGTGGTTCTGGTGGTCTTCTGGTTTCTCCGCAATGTCCGGGCAACTCTGATTCCGGCGGTTGCCGTTGCGTCATCCATCGTCGGTACGTTCGCCATCATGTACCTGTTCGGCTACTCGCTGGACAACCTCTCCCTGATGGCCCTGACCATTGCCACCGGCTTTGTGGTCGATGACGCTATTGTTGTGCTCGAAAACATTACCCGCTACCGCGAGCAGGGACAGTCGCCGTTGCAGGCAGCTCTGTCCGGCAGCAAGGAAATCGCCTTTACCGTCCTCTCCATGAGCGTGTCGCTGGTGGCCGTCTTTATACCGATCCTGCTGATGGGTGGCATGGTGGGGCGCCTGTTCAGGGAATTCGCCGTGACGCTCTCCGCTGCTATCATGGTCTCTCTGGTGGTGTCGCTTACCGTCACGCCGATGATGTGTGCGACCATCCTCAAAGATGACTCCGGCAAACCTCATGGCACGTTGTTTCGGGCCAGTGAGCGGATGTTCAACTGGATGCACAATCACTACGAAACGTCTCTGCGCCTGGCGTTGCAGCATCGCCGGATCATGCTCGGGGTGATGCTGGCAACGGTCGTGGCAAGTATTTCCCTCTTTGTCATAATCCCCAAAGGGTTCTTTCCGGAACAGGATACCGGCAGGATATCCGGGAGTATCCAGGCTGCCCAGGATATCTCGTTCCAGGCAATGCGGGACAAGCTGGTCCAGATTGTTGTCATCATCAAGAAAGATCCGGATGTGGAATACGTAATGGGTTTTACCGGCGGCGGGGGAGGCTCCACGGTCAACACGGGGCGCATGTTTATCTCGCTCCAGCCGTTCAGCAAGCGGAAAGCAACTGCAAATCAGGTGATTGCCCGGCTGCGCAAAAAACTGGCCGGTATCCCCGGCGCCCCCACCTTCCTGCAACCGGTTCAGGATCTGCGGGTAGGTGGCAGGCAGAGCAACGCTCTCTATCAGTACACGTTACAGGGTGAGAATGTCACCGAACTGAACAGCTGGAGCCAGAAGATGCTGCAGAAGATGCGGACCCTGCCCGGTCTGGTGGATGTGAGCAGCGACCAGCAAAATCGCGGACTGCAGGCGGATCTGGTCATAGACCGCCCGACAGCGTCGCGGCTGGGTATTGCGCCGCAACAGATCGATGAAGCTCTGTATGACGCTTTCGGTCAGCGTCAGGTATCCGTCATCTATACACCGCTCAACCAGTACCATGTGGTCATGGAAGCTGCTCCAGCGTTCTGGCAGCAGCCGGACACGTTGAAGGATATATTTGTCCTCTCCTCAACCGGCCAGATGGTGCCGTTATCAGCCTTCACTTCATACAAGACCAGCGCCAGCTCCCTGGCGGTGAACCACCAGAGCCAGTTCCCCGCGGTGACCACTTCGTTCAACCTGGCGCCGGGCGTTTCATTAGGGAAAGCGGTCGAAACGGTAGAAACGGCCACGCAGCAGATGGGGATGCCGCCGAGTGTCAGAGGCAAATTCGCCGGTACTGCCCAGGCGTTTCAGGACTCGCTCAAAACCCAGCCACTCCTTATTCTGGCTGCGTTTCTTGCCGTCTATATCGTGCTGGGCATTCTGTATGAAAGCTATATCCATCCCCTGACCATCCTCTCGACGCTTCCGTCGGCCGGCGTCGGCGCAGTGGCCGCCCTGATGCTGTTCGGATCGGACCTGAATCTGATTGCCATTATCGGCGTTATCCTGTTGATCGGTATTGTAAAGAAAAATGGCATCATGATGGTGGATTTTGCCCTGTCGGTGCAGCGCCACGAGGGGAAATCGCCGGGTGATGCCATTTTCGAAGCATGCATGCTCCGTTTCCGGCCGATCATGATGACCACGATGGCTGCCCTGCTTGGCGCAGTCCCACTCGCTCTGGGTGTGGGTGTCGGCTCCGAACTGAGACGCCCATTGGGGATCGCAATTGTCGGCGGTCTGATATTCAGCCAGATGATGACGCTTTATACCACCCCGGTAGTATATCTGTATCTCGACCGGTTCAGAATCTGGGTAGCCCGAAAAAGAGGAAAATTGCCCCAACTGCCCTGAAAGGACGTATCATGTTTACTGCAATAACCAGGCGTAAGAGCCTGTTGCTGGGTGCCGCTTCTTTTCTGCTTGGAGCCTGTTCGGTCGGTCCCGATTACATCAAGCCGACGGTGGAAACTCCCGCCGCATACAAGGAGGGTGACGGATGGAAAACGGCGCAGCCCGGCGACACCCGTCTTACGGCAAAATGGTGGGAGCTGTTTGGCGATTCCGACCTTAACCGGCTTGAAGAACAGGTCGCCATTTCAAATCAGAACGTTGCCCTGGCCGCGGCCCGGTACCGTCAGGCACGCGCCATCGTAGAAGGGGCCAAATCTGCCTATTATCCCTCCCTGACGGCGGGTGCTTCCGCCACGCGATCCTCCGGTTCGACTAATGCGGGTCGTAGTCAGGGGGGGGGTCAGTCGGATTTCCTGTTGCCGGTCAATCTCTCCTGGGAAATCGATGTTTGGGGGCGCATTGCTCGCTCGGTTGAGGCAAGCAAGGCCGGATTACAGGCGAGCAACGCCGATCTTGCTGCGGCACAACTGAGCGCGCAGGCTGAACTGGCCTCGGACTACATGCAGCTCAGTGCCCTGGATGCCCAGAAGCGGTGCCTTGATGAAACCATCGTCTATTACCGGAAAGCGGTGGAACTGACGCGGAACCGCTATGCTGCCGGAGTCGCCGCAAAAGTGGATCTGCTGCAGGCCGACACCCAGCTCAAGAGTACCCAGGCCCAGATGATTGATTTGGGTGCACTTCGCGCCCAGCTGGAACATGCCATCGCCGTTCTCATCGGTAAACCGGCCGCTGTTTTCTCGCTTCCACCCCTGCCACTCACTGCGCTGCCGCCATCGATTCCTCCGGCACTGCCGTCCGAACTGCTTGAACGTCGCCCAGATGTCGCTTCAGCCGAACGTTCCATGGCATCGGCCAATGCACAGATCGGCGTGGCTCGTGCCGCCTTTTATCCGACTGTTAAACTCGGCACATCCGTCGGACTGGAAGCCTCCGATATTGCCAAGTGGTTGTCATGGCCGAGCCGCTTCTGGTCGGTCGGCCCGACTGTTTCGCAAACCCTGTTCGACGGCGGGCTGCGCCATTCCCAGAGCGATCAGGCTCTGGCGCAGTACGATGCAAGCGTGGCCTCATATCGGCAGATCGTTCTGGACGCCTTCAGGGATGTGGAGGACAATCTGGCCGTACTCAGAATACTGGCCGAAGAGGCCAGGGTACAGGATGAAGCGGTCGATGCAGCCCGGCAGACCGTGGAGATTACGCTGAATCAGTACCGGTCCGGTGTCATCGGGTACCTGAATGTCGTTTCCGCACAAACAGCCGAACTTGCCAACAAAAGAACGGCAATCGGGATCCTTGGCCGACGGATGACCGCTGCCGTGTTGCTTATGAAAGCGCTTGGCGGAGGGTGGGATCAGGCCGGTATGGGCAAATTACCATAGTGATGCGCGTGCTTGAGGTAAAACTGCCCTGTCCGCGAGAACGGACCGACGGTAATTTCGCGGTTTTCCGCAAAGAGCTGTTCGAAGAGTTCCACCTGGTGCACC
>CAIYZD010000125.1 GCA_903930585.1 uncultured Geobacteraceae bacterium
AGGAGATTTGTTGATGATGCATTTGCAGGGGGAACGTCATAAAGCGGGCCGAATCAACTGGCTTCGTGCTGCCGTACTCGGCGCGAATGATGGCGCCATTTCGGTGGCAAGTCTCGTCGTTGGCGTTGCTGCTGCCGGAGCCCCTCAGCATAGTATCCTGTTGACAGGTGTGGCCGGTCTGGTTGCCGGGGCCATGTCAATGGCGGCCGGCGAATACGTATCGGTTCAGTCGCAAGCTGACACGGAAACGGCAGATCTCGAAACGGAAAAACGTGAACTGGAAATAGAACCGGAAAGCGAACTGGCCGAGCTAACCGCCATATATGAAAATCGTGGACTTGATCAAGCGCTGGCTCGGGTTGTCGCAGGAAAATTGATGTCACATGACGCTCTTGGAGCACATGCACGGGATGAACTCGGCATTACGGAAACTCTGCGGGCACGGCCGATCCAAGCCGCATTGTCTTCCGCAGGTTCCTTTGTTGCCGGTGCGATAATACCGCTTGCTACCGCGTGGCTGGCGCCTGTGGCCCTGATTGCCGAAGTCTCGTACGCGACAGCTCTTGTAGCGTTGGTTCTTCTTGGAGGAACCGCGGCATATGCAGGTGGCGCCCCTGTTGCCAGGGGCGCCGTGCGTGTCGCCTTCTGGGGGGCGCTGGCAATGGGGCTTACAGCCGGCGTCGGCAGACTCTTCGGTGCCACGGTATAAGGCAATGAATTCCTTTACCCACGATATCGGTGCAAACACGAAAGACGGTACAACCAGCTTCAGAGTATGGGCGCCGTTGGCCACATCCGTCGAAGTGGAGCTGGTGGACGCCGGTGGTGCGCTGAAGATTGCTCTCCAGCGGGACGGCGAATATTTTGACGGGGTTTTGCCGGCGGAATCGGGAGACCGCTACTGGTATTGGCTAGACGGCGCCGTGCGGCGTCCGGACCCGGCCTCACGCAGTCAGCCTGACGGTGTGCATGGCGCTTCTCAGGTGATCGATCCGTCATTTTTATGGAGCGACGGACTGTGGCGGGGTATCGCGCTCGAAAAGTATATCTTCTACGAACTGCATGTGGGGACTTTCACGCCGGACGGCACCTTTGATGGGGCCATTTCCCGTCTGGATTACCTCTGCGAACTCGGCATAACAGCAGTTGAACTGATGCCGGTGGCCCAGTTTCCGGGGGAACGAAACTGGGGCTATGACGGTACCTTCCTCTTTGCGCCACAGAACAGTTATGGCGGTCCCGATGGTTTGAAACGACTGGTCGATGCCTGTCACACCAGAGGTCTGGCCGTTACCCTGGACGTGGTCTACAATCATCTGGGGCCGGAAGGTAACTATCTGCACGCATTCGGCCCCTACTTCACCGATCGCTACCGCACCCCCTGGGGAGATGCGGTCAATTTTGACGGCCCGAACAGCGATCAGGTCCGTCACTATTTCATCGCCAACGCCCTCTATTGGATATCTGAGTTCCATGTTGATGCCCTTCGCCTGGACGCCATTCACGGCATTTACGATTTCAGCGCGCTGCATATTCTTCAGGAACTTACCGACGCAGTCCATCGGACGGGAACCTCTCTCGGTCGCCGGGTGCATGTTATTGCAGAAAGCGATCTGAACGATGTCAGGGTGATCAGTACGCCCGCAGCCGGAGGCTATGGTCTGGATGCCCAGTGGAACGATGATTTCCATCACGCTCTGCGGGCGCTGTTGACCGGTGACCGCACCAGGTACTACAACGATTTCGGCCTGTTTTGCCATCTGGTCAAAGGATTTAAGGAGGGTTTTGTCCTGTCCGGCGGCTATTCATCCTTCAGATGTCGGCGGCATGGCAATTCTTCGGCTGCTGTTCCGCCAACCCGGCTGGTGGCGTTTTCCCAGAATCATGACCAAATTGGCAACCGGATGCGTGGTGAACGGCCTGGCGATCATCTCTCCACGCAGCAGCTCAAGCTTGCCGCAGCATCGGTCCTGCTCTCCCCCTATCTGCCGCTGCTCTTCATGGGGGAGGAGTATGCGGAATCGGCGCCATTTCCCTATTTCGTCAGCCACGGTGACGCGGAGCTGCTGGAGTCTGTCAGGCGTGGACGCCTGGAGGAATTCGCCGGGTTTACAGGCTTGGGGGCGCCCACTGATCCAGGGTCGGAAGCGGCGTTTCTGTCGGCAAAAGTTAACCAGGAGCGGCGACATCACGGCGACCACCATGCTGTCTACACATTCTACCGCGAATTAATTCGTCTGCGCAAAGAATGTGCCGCTCTCGCCCGGATCGATAGAGAGGCCATGCAGATTGTTGCTTGCGAAGAGGAACAGGTGCTGACCATCTTCCGGTGTTCCGATTACAACCAGGTGATCTGCCTGTTCAACTACAGCGGTGAGAGCCGCATCTGTCGTCCGCCGTTGGTGATCGGTACACTGCAGGTTCTACTGGACTCTTCAGGTACGCAGGCAACCGGAAGCCATGTAACTGTGGAAGCTGATCGACCTGAAACATTTCCGACGCTGGCGCCATTCGGAGTCATCGTCTACTCAAAGGAACAATTCTAATGGAACGTTTCCTCTGCATACATGGCCATTTTTACCAGCCACCGCGTGAGAGTCCCTGGCTGGAATCCGTTGAGATCCAGGATTCGGCCTATCCGTATCATGACTGGAATGAACGGATTACTGCGGAGTGCTACGCTCCCAACACCGCCTCGCGGGATCTGGACTCCGATGGCCGCATCCTGGGGATCGTCTGCAATTATGCCCGTATCAGTTTCAATTTTGGACCGACGCTTCTTTCCTGGATGGAAAAACATTCTCCTGAAACCTACGCAGCTATTCTGGCTGCGGACCGCCAGAGTATACTCTGGCGGTCCGGTCATGGAGCCGCCCTGGCCCAGGTGTATAACCATATTATCATGCCGCTGGCCAGTCTGAGCGATAAACGGACAGAGGTGCGCTGGGGAATCAGGGACTTCGAGTATCGCTTCCGGCGCTTTCCCGAAGGGATGTGGCTCGCGGAAACCGCCGTGGATCTGGAAACATTGGAGGTGCTGGCCGAGGAAGGGATCCATTACACCATCCTCGCGCCTCATCAGGCCGGGAGGGCTCGAAAGATCGGTTTTGGCAGATGGAAGGATGTCAGCGGTTCACGCATAGACCCCTCGCGCCCCTATCTCTGTCGCCTGCCTTCAGGACGGAGTATCACCATATTTTTTTACGACGGACCCGTTTCCCAGGCGGTGGCGTTTGAGAATCTGCTGGACAGCGGTGACACGTTTGCCGCCAGGCTGATGACCGGTTTTTCGGAGCGGAGTAATCATCCCCAGTTGGTGCATATTGCCACCGACGGAGAAACCTACGGCCATCATCATCACTTTGGCGAGATGGCGCTGGGACATGCCCTGAACAGTATTGAAACAAACGGCCTGGCACGTCTTACCAACTACGGCGAATACCTGGAATTGTATCCGGCCACCTATGAAGTGCAGATTATCGAAAACAGCTCATGGAGCTGCATGCACGGCATAGAGCGCTGGAGAGGTGACTGCGGCTGCAACTCCGGAGTACGGAACGGTTGGAACCAGAAGTGGCGTCAACCGCTGCGAAGCGCCATCGACTGGTTGAGCGGGCAGTTGCTTGCCGTGTATGAAGATGGCATGGCCGACTATGTAAAAGAGCCATGGGAGGCGCGTAATGACTACGTACATGTCATGCTTGACCGTTCCGAAGAAAACGTCGCTGCCTTCCTGCTCAAGCATTCCCGGCATCCCCTGGATGATGAAGCAATCGTAACAGTACTCAGTCTGCTGGAGATGCAGCGGCATGCCCTGCTTATGTACACCAGTTGCGGCTGGTTTTTTGACGAGCTGTCCGGTCTGGAAACGGTTCAGATTGTTCAGTACGCCGCGCGTGCCATCCAGTTGGCAGAGGATTTCTCTCTGCTGGAAATCAAGTCACCCTTTCTGGAACGGCTGGCGCTGGCCGGAAGCAATATTCCTGAACTGGACAACGGGGCCAACATCTACGCAAAGTTTGTTGATACCGCCATGATTGATTCAATCAAAGTCGGTGCGCATTATGCCGTCAGTTTTGTCTTTGAAGAATATGGGGAAGAAACGGATATTTTCAGCTACCGCGCCTTCAAGGAAGATTCTTTGATACTCCGCGCCGGGCCGATGAAAGTTGCCGTAGGCAACATCCACATCCGCTCGCATATCACCCGCAAAACAGCCCGGATAAGTTTCTGCAATCTCTACTTTGGCGGTCAAACCTTGAACTGCGGCGCGTGCGCCTTTTTAGGTGAAGATGTCTATCTGACAATGAAACAGGAAGTCCTCTCCGCCTTTAATGAAAATGATTTTGCCGCAGTGATCAGGTTGATAGACACACATTTCGGCATGCACAATTACTCCCTCAAGGATCTGTTTCGAGACGAACAACGTCATATTCTCCAGCGCATACTCGCCGACACACTCAAGGAATTTGAGGATAAGTTAATAACTCTCTATGAAAACAGTAAAAGTCTGATGGGATTTGTCAGGGAAACAGGCATGCCGGTACCGGACTATTTTATGACGACTGCCGGGGATGCCCTCAATCTTAAACTGCAAAAAATGTTTGCCTCGGAAACAATCGACGTGGACAGAGTCAGGGAAGATGTCGCCGGGATCAAAAACTGGAACGTTACACTGAACTGTGTGTCTCTTGAATTCATCATCCGCCGCAGACTGGAGCGGACGATGTATGCTTTGCTGGTGGATCAGGAAAATGCCCGCTGTTTAAGTGAACTTCTTGTTCTGGTCGAGGCGGTTCTGCTGCTCCCGGTGGAAGTAAATCTCTGGCAAACACAGAACATGTACTGGACTATGCTGCAAATGCATGCTTCTGCGGTCTCTTCCACCATCGGCGGTTTAAATGATGACTGTTGCTGGAGCGAGGCAATAAAAAAACTGGGCGGTGTACTCCTTTTCAATATTCCTCTGCTCTGTGCGGTGCCAAAGGGAACCATATGAACGGTTTGAAACATAGAATACCGATTTCAACCTATAGACTTCAGTTCAATAGTCATTTTCGCTTTACGGATGCTGCGGAAATATCCGGTTATCTGAAGAGCATCGGCATCAGCGATATATATGCCTCACCCTATTTTACGGCAAGCAAGGGGAGCGTTCACGGGTACGACGTGCTGGACCAGAACAGTTTCAATCAGGAAATCGGTTCAAGGGATGAATTCGACATTTTGTCTGATGCGCTTGAACAATCCGGTATGGGGCAGATTTTGGACATTGTCCCAAACCATATGTGCATTGAGGGGCAGGGGAATACCTTATGGATGGATGTGCTGGAAAATGGGCCCGGCGCTCACTATGCGCATTTTTTTGACATCAATTGGCATCCACTCAAAAAAGAGCTGAACAATAAAATTCTGATTCCGATTTTGGGCGACCAATACGGCACTGTGCTGGAAAAAGGCGAGCTGACGTTAGTTTTTGAAGAAGGATCTTTTTTCATACACTATTACGAACACACACTGCCGATTATGCCAAAAACATACGGCACTATCCTGACACTCCGCATTGACGCTCTGGAAGGTGACCTCGGTGATGCCAGTCCTCAAATCCAGGAACTTACCAGTATCGTTACCGCTCTCGGACACCTGCCTGCCATCACTGAACAAGATCCGGAGCTGGTCGCAGAGCGTTACCTGGAAAACGTCGTTGTCAAACGGCGTCTACAGAGCCTGTATCAGACCAGCAATGAGATACGAAAATTTATTGATGATAATGTGACAACCTTCAACGGAATAATCGGCGATCCGGACAGTTTTGACCTGCTGGAGGCGCTTCTTCTGGAGCAGGTGTATCGCATTGCCCATTGGCGGGTAGCCACCGAAGAAATCAACTACCGGAGGTTTTTCGATATCAACTCTCTTGGCGCCATCAGGGTCGAAGATCCGGTTGTTTTTGAGGAAACGCACCGGCTTGTCTTGTCTCTGGTGACTGAGGGAAAGGTAAACGGCTTGCGTATTGATCATGCCGACGGTTTGCTGGAGCCGGAAGAGTATTTCAAAAGACTCCTGTCGGCATGTGAAACACATGACCATTTTGTACACGCGGAGCCTTCCGGCAAGGCTTTCTACCTTGTCGGCGAAAAAATACTTATCAATGCCGAGCAGCTTCCTGACAGCTGGCCGCTCTTCGGCACCACCGGGTACGATTTTGCGATTCAGGTAAACGGCCTGTTTGTGGACACCTCCAATGCCCGGCTGTTTGACACACTCTATACCCACTTCGTGCAGCGGCGGATAGATTTTCAGGAGGTCACCCTCACTAAGAAAAAACTTGTCATGCAGGTGGCGATGTCCAGTGAAATTAATATGCTGGGGTACTATCTGAACAAAATATCGGAACAGAGCCGGCATACACGGGATTTCACACTTAACAGTCTGACCAAGTCGATAGTGGATGTGATCGCGCATTTTCCGGTATACCGGACATACATCAACACGTTCACCGTCACCGAGCGTGATCGTCACTACATTGATGCGGCGGTTACCCGGGCAAAGCGTCACAACCCGGCTATCAGCGCTTCAGTTTTCGATTTCATTCACGATGTTCTGTTGCTCAATTTTTCTGACAACATGTCCGGTGAGTACAAACAGTCGTGGCTCGATTTTGTAAAGCGGTTTCAACAGATCACCGGGCCTGTTATGGCCAAGGGGGTCGAAGACTCCGCCTTTTATGTGTACAATCGGCTTGTCTCCCTGAACGAGGTAGGGGGGAACCCCGATCGGTTCGGCATCAGCCTGGAGCTGTTCCACAACCAGAACATTGACCGTAGAAAGAGTCGTCCGCTGGCAATGCTGGCAACATCAACCCATGACACCAAAAGAAGCGGGGATGTCAGGGCCAGAATCAACGTACTCTCGGAAATCCCGGAACAATGGCGCAAGGGTATTTCACGCTGGAACCGCCAGAACCGTAAATTCGTCAGAGTGGTCGATGACAAGCCGGCGCCTGATCGCAACGAAGAGTATTTACTCTATCAGACACTGGTAGGCACATGGCCGTTGGGCAGTCCGGAAGATAGTGAATTTGCCCTGTTCCGTACGCGCATCATCGAATACATGGTAAAGGCAATGCGGGAGGCCAAGGTTAACACCAGCTGGATCAACCCCAATATTCCGCATGAGGATGCCGTGTCCACGTTCATTGACTCGGTCCTGACCGCATCGAGACAAAATAGATTTTTCCCCGATTTTGAAAAATTTCAGCAATTGACCGCATCCTGCGGCATGTTCAATTCCCTTTCCCAGACTTTGCTCAAAATTACCTCGCCGGGGATACCCGATATATACCAGGGTAATGAATTATGGGATTTCAGTCTGGTGGACCCTGACAACCGCCGTCCGGTCGATTTCAGTTTGCGGAAGAAGCTGCTGGACGGTCTGCTGCACGCGGAAGCGACGAGCGGCCTCGCGGCAACAGCGGAAGAGGTAGTGGCAACCCGGAATGATGGCCGCATAAAACTGTACCTGACCTATAAGGCGCTCTGCTTTCGGCGTGAACATCGTGCACTGTTTGAGTCGGGGAATTACCTGCCATTAGTCGTTGAAGGTTCGCTCGCAGAGCATGTCTGCGCTTTTGAACGTTCACTCGGTGGTAGTTCGATCCTGGTGGTTGTGCCCCGTTTTTGCAGCAGTCTGATTGAGGATAGTAACGGGCTGCCGCTTGGGTCAGAGGTCTGGCAAGATACCCGGATCATGCTAACTCACGGTACTGGTAGCGGTAGCTATCGTAATATTTTTACCGGAAAGCTTTTGCACACAGATCAACATCTGTCACTTGCCGTGTCAGACGTACTTTCGGTATTTCCGGTGGCCTTGCTGGAACGTTCCGACAAGACAACCGGGTGACAACACTCCCTGAGTAAAGTCATATGAGGGGGTACATACGGTAAAATCGCTTCGGGTGGGGATTGTAAAAAATGAAATCAAATTTTAAGGAACATCCATTCCTTGTGATGCAGGCGAGTGAAACCAACGCTGGAATAGAACCGTTCGAGCTTTTCGTCCGCCGGTTGCAGAGCCAGATAATGAAGCGGTACACATATTGCCGCTCATGATCATTGTCGAATTCAAACTGCCTGAGGAAAATTTGCGGAGCAAGAAGGAATTTAGACGGGGTAACAAGATTATAAGCCACAGGTTGCGCCGTCAATGATCTTCAACCTGGGTAAGTTTGCAACGTAGTCCATGAGAGCTGTGTTCGGTTTGAGGCTTTCTAATAGATCACGGTCTTCCTTGGAAAGTTTCACCGGCGGTTTTGCAGCAGGGTTGTATTTATGTTTTTAGGGTCTGTTTTAGTAGCGGTCATTTGAAACACCTCCATATCAGTGTAGCCATAGGATTGCTATAAGTAAGTTTAAGTCAAATCGTATTTTTGGTCAATGTGCTTATGTGCTTTTGCGTTGTTGCTTTCGCGTTGTTTTTTGTAGACGTAGAAAAACTTGCAATTGTCGGTTAAAGACCCAAATCCATCATATATGACCATTATGCTAAATATTACGGTTCCTGTCAGCTGTTTTAGTTTGCCATTTCAGCTAAATAGCATTTTACCTTTTAATATCGAGTAGTTGTAATGCTGAAATCAATATGCTTCCTTGGTGTGCTATTTGCGTTTCCATCAATTGATAAAATTTAAATCAAGCAGGTTATGGCGATCACCTATAGTATCGTTGGAGTAGCTATGCTGAATAGACGTGGATGCGGAATCCTGTTGCACCCGACATCGCTTCCCGGTCCGGGCGGAATCGGCTCAATCGGCGTGGATGCCCGGCGTTTCATTGATCTGCTGGTCGCCATGGGTATGTCCTACTGGCAGGTGCTTCCGCTCACTCCCCCTGCCTGCGGAAATTCCCCTTATTCCGCATTCAGCGCGTTCGGCGGCAATCCACTCCTGATCGATATGGAGCAAATCAGACAAGACGGAGACAATGAGGCCTCCTCCGGGGACCATTATCCTGAAGATCATGTTGATTTCGCTGCCGTTGCCGTGAAGAAGATGGCCTGGTTGAGTAATGCCGGCTCAACTTTTCTGAGAAGCAAGGAGACGCCGCGCACAATCGAGTTCCGCCATTTCTGTGAAACAACCGACTGGCTGCACGATTTTGCTCTATTCATGGCGCTTAAAAATCGTTTTCACGGCACAGGCTGGATTAACTGGCCCGCAGATGCAGGCCATATTACCCGGGAGATGCATAAACAATACTCGGAAGAATTGGCACATGAGATTGCGCTTCAAAAATATATACAATGGCAGGTTTCGAAGCAATGGCAAGAACTGCGCAGGTATGCCAACGAGCGTGGCATCGCTATCATTGGCGATATTCCCATCTTCGTCGCATACGATTCTGCCGATGTGTGGAGCCACCGCGAGCTTTTTCTTCTGGATACCATGGGAAACCCTACCGTTGTAGCCGGTGTGCCCCCTGACTATTTCAGTGCGACCGGTCAGTTCTGGGGCAATCCGCACTATGACTGGGATGTAATGGAACGGAACGGTTACCGATGGTGGATCAAACGTTTCGCTTCGGTATTTGAGCTCTTTGACATTGTACGGATTGACCATTTCCGTGGTTTTGAGGCAGCCTGGCACGTTGCGGCGACCGCGAAGACGGCAATCGAGGGACGCTGGATCACCGGACCGAAAGAGAAACTCTTTGATGCCCTCCAGGCGGATCTGGGCCCGCTTGCAGTCATTGCAGAGGATTTAGGCGTGATTACCCCCGAGGTGAATGCGTTGCGCGACCGTTACAACTTTCCCGGCATGAAGATACTGCAGTTTGCCTTTGACTCGGCAGGTGCCGATACGGACCTGCCACACAATCATGTCAAACATGGAGTCGTTTATACCGGAACCCATGATAACGACACTACCAAGGGGTGGTATGACGCCCTTTCTGGAGCCGAGCGAAACGAAATGAACGCATACCTCGGCACATCCGGGGAAGACGGCGCCTGCGATATGATGCGCGCCGCGCTGATGTCGGTCGCCGATACGGCAATCATACCGTTTCAGGACATACTAAAGCTGGGCAGCGAGGCGCGCATGAACATTCCCGGCACTCCTTTCGGTAACTGGGAATGGCGTTTTTCGTGGGACATGCTTCCTCAAGACATTACCACCTCGGTTCGAAGCCGGATACAACGCTACGGCAGAGAACCACAGGGAGAATTCCGCTATGACTCATGAAAATACCGTTCTTGAAGATAACCCCTTCTGGTACCGGGATGCCATCATTTACCAGGTTCACATCAAGGCCTTCGCTGACTCAAATGCGGACGGTATTGGTGACTTTACCGGGTTCATCGGCAAGCTTGACTACCTGCAACAACTCGGCGTCACGGCGATCTGGCTACTCCCCTTTTATCCTTCTCCCCAACGGGATGACGGGTATGACATCGCCGACTACTATTCTGTCAACCCCAGCTACGACACTCTTCACGAGTTCAGGCAGTTGCTTGACAAAGCCCATAGTCGCGGCATCCGGGTTATTACTGAACTGGTGCTCAATCACACCTCGGATCAGCATCCATGGTTCCAGCGTGCCCGTCTGGCCAAGCCGGGTTCCGTTCATCGCGATTTCTATGTCTGGAGCGATTCACCCGAAAAGTACCGCGAAGCGCGTATCATCTTTCAGGATTTCGAGATTTCCAACTGGACCTACGATCCGCTGGCCAAATCCTATTACTGGCACCGCTTCTATTCCCATCAGCCGGACCTCAACTATGACAATCCGAAGGTGCAATCGGAAATGCTGCGAGTCATTGATTTCTGGATGCGTCTCGGGGTTGACGGCGTCCGCCTCGACGCGGTTCCCTACCTGTTCGAACGGGATGGGACCAATTGCGAAAACCTTCCCGAAACCCACACATTCTTGAAAAAACTGCGCGCCCATCTGGATAAAACCTTCAAAAACCGGATACTTCTTTCCGAGGCGAATCAGTGGCCGGAAGATGCCGCAGCCTATTTCGGAGTTGGCGACGAAAGCAACATGGCCTTTCATTTTCCGCTTATGCCGCGCATGTTCATGGCCATTGAAATGGAAGACTGTTTTCCGATTATTGATATCATTGAACAAACGCCGGTCATCCCGGTGGGGTGCCAGTGGGCCATATTTCTGCGTAACCATGACGAGTTGACTCTTGAGATGGTGACCGACGAGGAGCGCGACTATATGTTCCGGGTGTATGCAACAGATCCGAGGGCACGCATAAACCTTGGCATTCGTCGCCGCCTGGCGCCGCTGATGGCCAATAATCATCGTAAAATTGAACTGATGAACATCCTGCTCTTTTCCCTTCCGGGGACTCCGATCATCTACTATGGCGATGAAATCGGCATGGGCGACAACTATTTTCTCGGTGATCGAAACGGAGTACGCACTCCGATGCAGTGGAATCCGGATCGCAATGCCGGTTTTTCCAAAGCAAGTCCTCAGCGGCTGTTTATGCCGGTTATTATTGAATCGGAATATCACTATGAAGCGGTCAATGTGGAAAATCAGGAACGCAACCCATCGTCACTGCTCTGGTGGATGCGGCGGACCATCGCTGTGCGAAAGCGTTTCAAGGCCTTCGGGTGCGGCACCCTGGAAGTGCTGCCGTCAAATAACCCGAAGACTCTGATTTTTATCCGCAGTTTTGAGGAGGAAACTCTCCTTGTCGTCATCAATCTCTCGCGATTCTCCCAGTCGGTCAGCATCGATCTGTCTCGCTACTCGGGCATGGTCCCGGAAGACGTTTTCAGCCATAATCGCTTCCCGTTGATTCAGGAAAGCAGATACCACTTTACGATGGGTCCGTATGACTATTTCTGGTTCGTGCTGCGCAGCTCCGAAGCGCATACGGAGTCGTGTGAGGAGAGCAGCAAGCTTAAACTGAGGGACAGCCAGCCGTGGTGTGACGTTCTGAAAGGCAGGAGCGGAGAGTTGTTATGCAGCAGCGTCATACCTCATTACCTGCAGCGTGTCTTCTGGTTTTGCGGCAAAGGGCGCACCATCAGACAGATCAGCATTGTTGACAGCTTTCAGATAGAAAAGGGAGAACAGCCATTCGTGCTGGCCTTTATTCAGGTCACGTACATCGAGCGAGATCCTGAAATCTATTTTATTCCAATGGCCTGGTTCCCTTGTGAACGGGTCAAAACGATAACAAACCTGCATCCGCTGGCAACTATAACCGCTCTTTCGCTTGGTGATGTTGAGGGTGTGCTGTGTGATGCTGTCTACTTTGAGGAATTCCGGACATTGCTTTTTGAAATCATGAGTGGTCGCTTGAAACTACCCGGTATAAATGGCTCTGAACTGTTGGGCATAAGAGGAGGTGGTGTGACGAAAAACTATCCGCCTCGGACGGAACTGTTTCCCAGCAGAGTTGCCGACGTGGAACAGAACAACACCAGCATTGTATATGGGGCGCGGCTCCTGTTCAAACTGTACCGGAGGCTGCAGGACGGAATAAATCCGGAGCCGGAAACCCTCAAGTTTCTTGCCGGAGTGGAATGTTTCAATAATGTGCCGGCATATTCCGGAGAGGTTGTTTACCATGCCGCCGGAGGCGCCGTATTTGATCTCGGTGTTCTGCAATCGTTCATCCCGTCTCACGGCGACGCCTGGCAGAACACTCTGACGATTTTATCGCAATTCGTCGAGCATTTGCTGTCGCACAAAAGCGATCTGCCGAAGCTGCCAGGCAAACTTCCGACCCTTCTTGATGTGGCGGAAGGTGGTATCCCGGACCAGTTCAGGGATCTCGTCAGTGGACTGCATCTGGAGATGGCGTTGCTGCTCGGCCAGCGTACCGCAGAGATGCACCGGGCACTGGCGAGCAACTCAACGGGTAGTGTCTGGAGTATGGAAGCGTTTTCCACCCTCTATCAACGCTCGGTTTTCCAGTCGCTGCGCGGTCTTGTGCAAAGGAACTTCCAAGCGCTGGCAGCGGCAATCCCGCTGCTGTCTGACGACGAACAGGGCCGAGCCACTCAGGTTCTGGGCGCTGAAATGGAAATTATCGCCATCCTGCATAAAATTACCGGCCCGCGCCTGTCAGCCATGAAATGCAGGATCCACGGTGATTTTCATCTGTGTCAGGCGCTCTTCACCGGCAAAGATTTTGTATTCATCGATTTTGAGGGGGAACCGGTACATTCACTGAGTGGGCGACGTCTGAAACGCTCTCCACTCCTGGATGTAGCCGGCATGATCCGCTCTTTTCATTATGCCGCCATGACCACTCTGACTCATCACAGCGCCATGAGTCCTGACGATGCGCGTCTGCTCGAACCGTGGCTGGAAGCTTGGTACATCTACGTAAGCGGCTCATATCTAAAAGCGTACCTGCAGGCAATGAAGGGATCCGGGATTGTCCCTGAGGTAAGGGGGGAGTTTGAGATAATGCTGCGCTGTTTCCTGTTTCAGAAAGTAGTCAACGAATTGGGACATGAATTGAGTACACATAAATCCATTAATATCAGCTTGAGAGGAATCGAGATGCTATTGCGGGAATGCGGTTCTCCATGATTTGCTCTCCCGTGTCTCCGGCAAAAAGAAGAAAAGAATACCGAATGCGGCTGAAGCAACCAATGCGAGAAAGATAAAGCCGGCGTTGAAACCAAAATCATGCACAATTGAACCGGCAATGAACTGACTCAAAGAGGTGCCGATCCCCACTGCAGCACTGAAGGCTCCGAGTGTCAGGTTGAATCGTCCGCTCCCCTCAGTGAGGTCAGCGATAACAAGGACGGAAACAACACCAAATATTCCTGAAGCCGCACCATCAAGGATCTGAATAACGATCAAAGCATTCATATTACTGGTGAGGGTGTATAAAATTCCGCGGATCAAGAGCGCGCCAAACGCCATCAGCAGCAAAGGTTTTCTTCCCCACAATCCTGCTTTTCGGCCTGCCCAGGAAGCGAGCAAAGCAATGACAAGCTGTGTGGTCACTACGCATGCCGACATGAACATCATCGGGTTATGGCCGTTATCCTTGGCGAACAACTCACCCAGAAGCGGCAGCATCGCGGCGTTGGCAAATTGAAACATAATCGAGCAGACAAGAAAGATTAATAGTCGCCTATCCTTGAATACTGAGCATGCTCCGGCAGAGTTGCATTCCATGTTACATGTATTTACCGCATGAGCCCGCTCGTAATAGATATCGTCAGGGCCGACTGCAAGTTGGCAAAGTATTGTAGGAATCGCGCTGGCTGCAACAAAAAAAAAGATACTGCGATTTGAAACGTAGTATCCGAGAAGCCCCATCGAAACAGCAGCGACGACATTACCGGCTGAATAAAATGCCAGATTGCGCCCCTGCCGGCGGTCAAACATTTTTATTCCGACAACCTCAAGGGAAACGGCACAGATAGCCGGTCCAAGTACGCTTAGGGTGCTGCCGATCACTATTTGGGCCGATAGCACCGGCCAGAAGGTCGGCATGAACGCAATCAGTAATGCCCCCGCAGCCAAAGCAATGACCCCAAGGGAAAATAACTCACGTTTGGAGCTTAGGCGGTCGATCAGTACGCCCATCGGGGCCTGACACACTATCCCGGATATTCCGCCGACAGTTAAAGCAATGCCTACGCTCCGGGCATTCCATCCGTATCCTGCAAGGTAGACTGCGAGAAATGGTACGATTCCGGTTGGCACATCGGTTAACATAAAATTCAACCAATCCAGACCGAATAGTGTTCGCCGTGAAGGTGACATTAGCGCTGCCATAGAATATGAGCATCTTCGAGAGGGATGTACACTCCCGGATGACACGGAATAATGCGTACGGTTAAATTTTTGACGGGGCACCGGTATCCGCAAATTCCAGTGTTACATGGAGTGCATCAAGTAACTCAGTTATTTTAATCGGCTTTGTTAAATAGCGAAAAAAACCGGCGGTCAGTCCCCGTTCAATATCAAGAGGCATTGCGTTTGCGCTGATGGCAATAACCGGGATATGCGCGGTAGCCGGGTCCGATTGCAGGGTTTTCAAGATGTCATAACCGCTGATGTCAGGCAGATTTATATCGGTCAGGATTACATCCGGCCCGGATCTGCGCGCAGTTTCGATGCCGCTGTATCCGTTCACGGCGGTTATCAGGGAGATATCGTGGTGCCGCAGCATGATCTGTGAAACCAGTGCCAGATTTGCCGGATTGTCCTCTATATAGAGCAGGGTGTGTACCTGTTCAAGGCAGGGTATCTGCGGCCGGGCCTCTGCCGCCTGACCGCCGTCATCCATGGGAATATCCGGTTCTGCAACCCGGATAAGTTCAAACCAGAACTCGCTTCCGACTCCGACACTGCTTTCCATACCGATTTCGCCACCCATCAGTTCTACCAGCTGCTTCGACAGCACAAGACCGATACCGGTGCCCTCTTCGCCGCCACCTTCCTGACCGAGACGATTGAACGGTTGAAAAAGCTGCTCCAACTGTTCCGGTCGCAGTCCCGCACCGGTGTCCCTGATGCTTATGCGAATTCGTTCCGGAGTACTCACGCTGCAGGTGACTTCAACCGTGCCCTGCCAGCTGTTGTACTTGATCGCGTTGGTAAGCAGATTGATCAGAATCTGTTTTACTCTGGTCCGGTCGGCCCGGACAAAATGCGCTGTGTCGAAGCGGGGGAAGAGTAGCCGGATGCCATGTTGCTCTGCCTGTGGTGCGACCATGTCCCGGCATTCATGCATGACCTCGACCAGCGATACCGGCTCCTGCGCCAGCGGTACCTTTCCCGATTCCACTTTTGCGAGATCGAGAATCTCGTTAATCAGCGTCAGAAGGTGCCACCCCGCGTTAAGAATCTGGACGATACTCTCTTGCTGAGAGGATGTTGGTGGTGGAGAGTCGCTCTCCATCAGTTGAGCGAACCCGAGTATCGCATTTAATGGGCTCCGCAGTTCATGACTCATACTGGAAAGAAATTCCGATTTCGCGAGGTTGGCTTTTTCCGCCACCGAGGTGACATGTTTCAGTTGATCGTTCAATGACTTGACATGCAGAAGCATCTCTATTCGTGCCAGTACCTCAACGGCATCAAACGGTTTGGAAATGAAGTCCTCCGCACCCGCCTCGATCCCCCTGATGCGATTTTCCCGGTCGGATAATGCAGTGATCAAGATAACCGGAACAGTGCTGTAATCATCATCTGATTTAATCCGGCGGCAGATCTCGAAACCATCCATTCCGGGCATCATTACGTCAAGCAGACAGATGTCGATCTGCTCTGAACTTACTTTTTTTCAAGCGCCTCCGGGCCACTTGTCGCCGTCACCACTTCATATCCACGAGGGGTGAGCATGGCATCAAGCAGACTTAGATTGAGGGGGTCGTCGTCCACGCAGAGGATTCGTGTCATGGATCGATTCATGATTATGCCTCTTGTTCCAGCCAATGCTTTATGAGTGCGGGCAGTTCCCTGGTATTGACCGGCTTGGAAATATATCCATCGAATCCGGCGGCCATAAATTTTTCTTCGTCCCCCTGCATGGCAAAGGAGGTCAGGGCGATGATCTTCAGCCTGCCGGTTGCCGGGTCCCCCTTCAAGATACTGCCTGCGGTCATGCCATCCATACCCGGCATCTGTATGTCCATCAAAATCAGATCGGGCATTATTTTCGTGGCAAGCGTAACCCCTTCCTGGCCATCAACGGCAACCGTCACCTCATATCCATGAAAGGTCAGAATGTCTAAAAGAAGGCTGCTGTTGTTGGCGTTGTCTTCAACAATCAATATTTTGTGCGGCATGGTGTTTATCTCCTGTTATTGACGTTTTTTCAAAGACGTATGGCACTTTCCACCAAACTGATGAAGTTACGTGTGGAGAGGCTTCCTTTTTCGGCAATGCGCCAGACTTTGCCGCTCAGTCGTGCTCTATCGGCAGTCGAGAGATCCATCGCGGTCAAAACGAGGATAGGAACATTTGTGGTGGCGGTGTCATTTTGCAGCCGGTCGGCAACTTCAAAGCCGTTCACGCCGGACATCATCAGGTCAAGAACGATGAGGTCAGGTGAGTCTCGCCGCGCCATTTCTATACCATCTATGCCGTTGTTTGCTCGCAGCACTCGATACCCCTTACCCTGCAGGGCGTATTTCAAGGAAGTCTGCGTAAGCGGATCGTTTTCGATCAGCAAGATGGTGTTGCCGCTGCCGGGAGCGATGTCGGGCCGGCCGTCGGCGGGCTCATTGGTCGTCGCCTGTGCGAGCGGTACCGTGAATATGAACCTGCTTCCAACGCCAAAGGTGCTTTCCACCCAGATCCTGCCGCCATGCAATTCCACCAGCTGTCTGGTCAATGCCAGGCCGAGTCCGGTGCCTTCGAAACCCTTGGTATACACTGATTCCAGTTGGGTAAATGCCTGGAAGAGTTTTGGAATATCTTCCGCTTTTATCCCCAGGCCGGTGTCTGCCACGGTGATCTCGATGAAATCGCCGTCTCTCGTGGCGGTTACCTCCACGGTTCCGCCACCGGGGGTGAATTTGACCGCATTTGAAACAAGATTGAACAGGATCTGTTTCAATTTTCTCTGGTCTGCCACAATGTTTGTATCGGCTTCCTGAGTAAGCTCCATGCGCAGGCAAACGTCACCTTTCAGAGATTTTTCCTTGAGCATCATCAGCGAAGCATCAAGGGATTCCCGAAGCGAAAAGGTGCTTAGTTCGAGCTCCATCTTGCCCGACTCCACCTTGGAGAGGTCGAGGATGTCGTTGATCAGGGAGAGCAGGTGTCTCCCGCTGGTAAGAATGTTTTTCACATATTCCTGCTGTTTGTCATTGATTGGGCCGAATATCTGGTCTTGAAGCACCTCGGAAAATCCGATCACCGAGTTGAGTGGAGTGCGCAGTTCATGGCTCATGTTGGCCAGAAACTCGGACTTGCTCCGCGAAACCTCTTCGAGTTTCAGATTGTTGACCGCAATTTCCTCGCTACTCTCCTGCAGTTGCTTTGCCAGCAGCTTGAGATCACTGTATTGACGCAGGTTGTCCAAAGCCACGCCGAGTGTTATTGCCAGCCGATCGAAAAATGCAAAGTCGCACTCTTCAAGAGTACTGCTGGTAGCCAGCACGAGTACAGCAAGACGTCGCTCCTGATAACTGATCGGAATCATCAGTACCTGTACCGGCGCAAAGTCCACAACCCCGGTTTGCAGGGTCAGTTCCTTGCAGTCGAGCAGTTTCGTTTTCCACATCTGCGCCGCCTGGCCGAGCAACCCCTCGCCGAGGGCGAACTCACGCGTTACCTCACCGCTCAGGCCGTGTGCGGCTTCGCAGCGGAAACAGCCGCTTGAGATGTTGAAATCGTAAAGCGCCGAGACCGGAAGCGGGTGTAATTCCGCCAGCAGATCCAGCAAGCCGTCGAGAATTTTTCTTCTGTCAAAGCTGGCGGAGAACAGGGCCATTGCCCGTCCCTGGGTCTCATCAAAGCGTGCCGTGGCCCGCAACTGGCGCTCGGTACGTTTGAATCCGGTAACATCGATGATAACGGAGAGACCGCTGGTAATTCGCCCGGCCTCGTCACGGATCGGCATGGCATTGCTGGAAATAGTCTTGCGTGAGCCGTCGAAGCAACGAATATCTACCAGTTCGTCGCGAATGATTTCGCCCCCTTTAAGTGTGCGCGCCAGCGCCCACTCGTCATCGGCCAGTCGCTTGCCGCTCTCCGGTCGCCAACCGGCGTATTCGCCAAATTGCCTGATGTTGCCCAATTGCTCGCCATTCCATATTTCACGGGCGGCGGGATTGATCTGGGTACACGATCCGGTTGCATCGGCAACGAACACCCCTACCGGCAACAGGTCGAGAATCTGCTTCAACAGCGCGCTTTCATGTGCCACCGCTTCGGTTGAGTGCTGAGTCAGTGTCTCACGCCGTGTCCGCCACCATAACAAAAATAAACCTGTCAGGGTAACTGCGACCAGCGCCATGCCGAACGCTTGCGCCTGAGTGGCATTCCGTTCTGCCTTGTCGGCCCGCAGCTTCAGCAAGGTGCGTTCTTCTTCCCCCATTGTTGCGAATAGTTTCAGTAGCGCTTCCTTGCCGGGGCGGGAGATACCGCTCATCAGACGGCGACGCGTTGCTTCGAAACCTTCGGAGAGATACAGGGCAGTAAATGTGTTCAACGTCTGCAGACGCTCCTCCGTCAGTTGCGAAAGCTTGCTGCTGCGCAGTTGCTGACGTGGATTGTCGGCGGTAAGTTTTTCTATCTGTGCCAGAAAGAGACGAATGCGGGCAGTTTCGCGCACGTTATCCGTGAGAAAGTGTTCCTCTCCGGTAATGATGTAACCACGTTGCCCGCTTTCCAGTTCGCGCAGACTCGACTCCACATCGCCGAGCGCATCAAGCACCTGATAGGTGTGCGCAACCCAGCGTGATGTGTCCATATATTCATGAAGCGAGCGGTACAACTGTCCGCCGGCCAGCAACAGCAGTATCAGGGCAATCGTAAAGCCGATGACGATCCGGTATTCAATGGTAATTTTTCTCATGCATGATCCTTCGTTGTTTAATCCCTCTTCAAACTCGCCATGTCGATGACAAAGCGATAATGCACGTCACTTTTCAGTATTCGTTCATACGCCTCGTTGATCTTCTCAATCGGAATTACCTCCACATCGGAAACCACGCCATGTTCAGCGCAGAAATCAAGCATCTCCTGGGTTTCCCGGATGCCGCCGATGAGAGAACCAGCCAGTTTCAGGCGTCGCATGACCAGAGAACCGGCTGAAAGTAATACCGGATCGGGAATGCCGACCAGCACCATTGTCCCGTCGTGTCGCAGTAAATTCAGATAGGCGTTATAGTCGTGTTGTGCCGAGACCGTATCGAGGATAAAATCGAAACGTTTGGCATGTATCTCGAATGCGCCTTTTTCGCTCGTTGCAATAAAGTCTGTTGCTCCAAGTGCCAGCGCATCGATCCGTTTGCCGGTAGAGTGACTGATAACCGTAACCGTGGCACCCATGGCCCGTGCGATTTTTACTCCCATGTGACCCAGGCCGCCAAGCCCGACAACGGCGACGGAATCACCGCTTTTGACACCGAAATGCCGCAGCGGCGAATAGGTGGTGATACCGGCACACATCAGCGGCGCCACTCTTTCAAGCGGTAATCCTTCCGGAATTCGCACAACATAATCTTCATTCACCGTGATGCGGGTGGAGTACCCGCCGTAGGTCGGAGTTTTTCCGTCACGCTCGAAGCCGTTGAATGTCGTATTCATTCCGGCTTCACAGTATTGCTCTTCACCCTCAGTACAGGCAGCGCATTCATGGCACGAATCGATGAAGTAACCGACGCCGACAATGTCTCCGTTTTTCCATTTGGAAATGTCCGTGCCTGTATGTACTACCGTGCCGACGATCTCGTGGCCCGGAACCATCGGGTAGATGGAGCCGCCCCATTCGTTACGCACCTGATGAATATCGGAATGGCAGACACCGCAGTAGAGGATATCGATCAGGACGTCATGCGGGCCGGGATTGCGTCGCTGGATGGTGTACGGCGCCAATTGTGATCGTGCGGAAAGAGCGGCATAGGCAGCGGTCGTTATCATGAGGGTAATCTCCTGTGTGGTTGTTTACACTATCCTGCGCGTCAGGGCGGGGTAGCGCCGTGAAATCCGGTGTGCGGAGCGTATTGCGGTTTGCCGGACGCCATCCATGACTGCCGATTGGTAAAGGTTTTCAAGGTCGATGCGCGTGTTGGCAATTATTTTGCCCGGTATTCCGGGAAGGTAGCTGCCGGCATAGAGCATATTGGCCCTGGTGAATTTTTCGTACGCTGCGGCCCGATTGGAGAGGGATAACTGCCGGAGCCCTTCCAGTACGGTGTTGTAAAATTCTGTTGCGTCAACGTGAATCCGCTGCTGGTCGATTCTCATGCCTTCAGGTCCGGTGACGAGAGGGTTAAAACCAATCTCTTTGGTCAGGAAGCCTGCGAGAGGGCGGATGACGGTCTCTTCCAGTTGATGTTTGCTGCTTCGTGTTACCGGTACTCCCAGCATGGAGCGACAGATTCGGTCCCAACTGAAGTAAAGATCAAGTGGTGAAAGCAGCGAACAAAAAAGTACCTTTACCGGTTCGTATGGCCACTCTGTTGCGACAGGTTTTCCATCAATTGAAATACCGAAGCGGCCAAGGGTTTCGATTTCCAGCGTTGTCTCGTGTGTATTCATGGGACTCCCCGTGAATTGAATATCAACTCACATCATACGGAACGTACGGCAGTAGCGTACAGAGTGGCGAAAAGGTGGTCCGCAACATGTGTGCCAGAGAACAATATATGTGCAACTTATCGATTATACAGGGGTAAATATACGGTGGTCGTGAAGGGTGGAGGAAATCCGCTAATGGAATCCGTCAGGTATAACATAACTGCTAAATATGAAGGAGTGAGGAGTGAGGAGTGAGTGGGGGGACGTTCCCCCCTTTATGAAAGGGGGCAGGGGGGGACGTTATATTTACCTGCTGATGCCGTATTTACGCATCCGGGCGCGCAGGGTGCTGGGGTTCAGGCCCAGAAGTACCGCGGCTCCGTTTTTACCCTCGATACGCCACCCGGTATTTTTGAGCACCTGAAGGATATGATCGTGTTCAAGGTCGGCAAGGGCTTTGACGCTGTCTCCCGTTACTTCCTCCGGGACCCGGCACGTATCAAACCGGTCCAACACCTGCAACGCGCTCCCGTTACTCATGATTACCGCCCGTTCGATAACGCTTTCCAGTTCCCGCACGTTACCGGGCCATTGGTATTCCTGAAGGGCATTCATGGTCTCTTTTGATATGGTCTCGATCTTTTTGCCGATTTTCTTGTTGAACTTGGTAACGAAATGGGTAACGAGCAACGGGACGTCATGTTTACGCTGCCGAAGCGGCGGCATGGTAATCGGAAACACGTTAAGCCGGTAGAACAGGTCTTCCCGGAACGTTCCCTTTTTTACCTCTTCCCCCAGGTTCCGGTTGGTTGCGGCAATAATTCGCACATCTACCTTAATGGTACGAGGACTGCCCAGTCGTTCAAACTCGCCGTCCTGAATGACCCGAAGGAGTTTGCATTGCAGGTCCAGCGGCATCTCACCGATTTCGTCAAGGAATATGGTTCCGCCGTCAGCCAGTTCGAAACGCCCGATTTGCCGGACATCGGATCCGGTGTACGCCCCCCTTTCCCTCCCGAAAAGTTCGCTTTCCACCAGGGTAGCCGGCAGTGTCGTGCAATTGACGGTTATGAGCGGCCTCCCCTTGCGATTGCTGCCGCTGTGAATGGCGCGAGCCACCACTCCCTTTCCGGTGCCGGTCTCGCCAAGGAGAAGGACGGTCGCGTTCATCGGCGCTACCTGCTCGACCCGCAGGAATACGTGAGAAAGGACATCGCTCTGGCCGATGATTTCGCCAAAGTTGAACTGCTGGTCAACCTCCTGCCGCAAATAAATGTTCTCGGCCTGGAGCCGGTCTTTCAACTGTTTTATTTCCGCATAAGTGC
>CAIYZD010000126.1 GCA_903930585.1 uncultured Geobacteraceae bacterium
GGTCACTTTCCCAGTGACGAAGCCATGTTCAAACTACTTTATCTGGTCATTCTGAACATCCAATCCGTCCTGCGGAGTTCGAACTTGGACTTCCTGATACGGTCCCCGGAAATTCCCGGTAGTGAAGCCGATATCGGCACGAAATCAAACATATCCCGTCAATTGCGTGCTGCTCTTGAAAACGGTGAGGAAGCCGGCACGATAGAACTCTTTTCACCTGCGGACAACACCCGGAGGATAAGTTCGTTCTTGCATGTAACTCCATATCCATTGGTCATTATTGCCGGGTTTGCCTTCGGTGAAATCTTGAGACCATGGTATATGGAGCTTTATTGCGTATGCGCAGGATTCCTCTGTATCGTAGTACTCACCGGACTCGCCGCCCGGCGGATCGCGTCAGATTCGGCACAACAGATTCACCATCAAAACGAAATGCGGGCCAAGAAGCAGGCCGAGCAGTTAAATGCTCTACTGATGCAGGATCTCGAAACATCCCTTGGCGAATTGCGCCAGAAAGACCAGATACTCATCAGTCAGAGTCGTCAGGCTGCCATGGGTGAGATGATAAGCAACATTGCCCATCAATGGCGTCAGCCGCTCAATGTACTATCCCTGCTGCTGACCAATCTCGAACTTACCTTTCATGATAACAACCTCACCGTCGAGTATTTCGACAAGACTCTTGCCTCAGTAGGAAAGCTGATTCAGAAAATGTCCTCCACAATTGACGATTTCCGTAATTTCTACAGAGAAGACAAAACCAAGGAGCCATTTTCCGCATTAAAAAATATTACCCGTACTGTAGAGCTGATTGAATCAGCCTTTAAAAACAACGGCATTACTATTTCAATCGAAGCGGGCGAAGACTGTATCATGTTTGGATTTCCCAACGAATACTCCCAGGTGCTGCTGAATCTGTTGGGTAACGCCAAGGAGGCCATTCTCGGAACAGGAACAGCCAGCGGCCACGTGAGCATAACCTGTGAAAAACGCGACGATATGGGGATTGTAACCGTGCGCGATAACGGCGGCGGTATTCCGGCTGATATCCTTGGCAGGGTATTCGAGCCGTATTTCACGACAAAGGACCAGGGAACCGGTATCGGACTGTATATGTCGAAAATGATCATAGAGAACCATATGGGCGGGCGCATCGAGGCACGTAACCTTACTGATGGCTGCGAATTTTCCATCAGTATCCCACTGGAGGAGAACCGTCGTGGACAGTGAAACAGCAGATCTGGACTTTCTCAAGAACCTTACCATCCTCTACGTTGAGGATGAAGACGATGCTTTCAACCATAGTCTGGAGTTACTATCCCGGTTTTGTAACTCAGTGGTAACTGCAAGAAATGGAGAAGAGGGGTTGGCGGCATACGCCTTCAACCAGCCGGATATCGTTATAACTGACATACGTATGCCGAAGGTGGATGGCCTGGAAATGGCCGCCGGAATACGTGCTCAGAACAGTTCCGTATCAATTATTGTCATGACCGCCTTCGAACAGGCCAATTACCTTAAACGGTCAATAGATATCGGAATTGATGCATATGTATCCAAACCTCTTAATTTTAAGCAATTTTACCGCAGCCTGCTCAGCAGTGCCCATCGCTTACGGGTGGAGCGACAACTGCTGGAGAGCACTGAGTTGTTCAGCAAACTGACAGAGCAGGCACCCGGTATGGTTTTTCAGTATCGGCTCTTCCCTGATGGACGTCACTTTTTCCCCTATGCCAGCAAGGCGATCAACAGCCTGTTTGGCCTAAAGCCGGAGGAAGTCCGCAGTGATGCTTCTGCTGCCTTCGCTCGTGTCCACCCGGACGATCTGAACAATCTGCTGGAGGCAACGATTGAGTCGGCACGCCAACTGAAAGTATGTGTGAGCGAGTTTCGGGTACTTCATCCCGAGCAGGGAGAGCGTTGGCTCAGCAGTAATGCCCGCCCCGAGAGGTTAGCAGATGGCAGTACGGTGTGGCATGGCTTTATGAGCGATATAACTGTCACCAAAGAACTCTATCGCGCGCTGGAAGCCCAGGAGCAGTTCACCAGCTCAACTATTAACGGCCTCAACGCGCACATTTGCGTAATTGATGCCAACGGCTCCATTATGCGTACCAATAAGGCCTGGAATGATTTTGCCGCCGAAAACGGTGCTCCGGCCGAGTCCTGCGGTGTCGGTGCCAACTATCTGGAAACCTGTCTAAAATCATGTGCCAGTGATGAACCAGACATTAGGTATTTCGTTGATGCAATCAGGTCCGTCACCAGCGGTGCTGCGGCAGCATTTTGTATGGAGTACCTGACAAATGTCAGGACATCGGTTACCCGGATGTGTCAAGACATCGGTTACCTTTAATGCCCTTTTTTGTGTCATAAC
>CAIYZD010000127.1 GCA_903930585.1 uncultured Geobacteraceae bacterium
AACATTGTCAATCTATTTTTATATACATCGAATCAGTACGTGTCGTTAACATTTCCGATATCTGCCGACCAAGCACGAATCTGTAGTGCTTCATTTTCTGAAATGCCGAGTGACGACAGAAAGCTGTGGTGCGCTTCCGGTTCTCGTCACTCGAACTCAGCGTGTAAACATTCATAAAATCAGAAGAGATTTTCTACGGACACATTTCAGTAGATAAGAGTTCAATTGCACAGAAGTGCTCATGTGCCCTGTGTGGGTTGGAATGGAAAGTATCTTCCGACTCGATGATTACGTTGCGGAACTATGACTCCATTAAAGTCTCAAAGTACTGGTGCTCAACCCGATTACGTCCTAAAGATTTTGCTCGATAGAGCAGCTCATCAACCTGCGACAAAATGGCTAAGGATGAATTGTCCGCAGAGCAGCGTGCTGTTACTACGCCCAGACTGGCGGTCACGTGGTCAGCAACGCTTGACCCACTGTGGGGAATGGCACGTGCTATAATCCCGTTACGAATCCTCTCGGCAATAGCAACAGCAGCGATAAGGTCTGTTTCAGGCAAGATACAGACAAATTCTTCGCCTCCATATCGGGCCGCCAGGTCAGCGGCACGAGAAGCACACTCAGCTATCACCTGAGCAATCTGTCTCAGGCATTCGTCGCCAATGATGTGTCCGTAGCAGTCATTGAAAGCCTTAAAGTAATCAATATCCAGCAGAATAAGTGAAAGTTCGACCCCTGAACGGCTATGCCGAGAATATTCTTTAGCAAGCACCTCATCAAAACGTCGCCTGTTGGCAATTCCAGTCAAGCCATCGGTCGCGCTCAAAGATTCGAGCTTGCGGTTCGATTCAACCAGTGCTTCCTCGGCCTTGAGCATAAGTGCCTGTACAACTTCGTATTCATCAATTTTTTTGTGCAATTCACTGGTCATGGTGTTGGCAAGCCGCATCGCGCGTGCTCGACCACTTGCCAACAACCATGCTAACAGCGCAAGTACAAGACTCAGGCTGGTTCCGGCTATAACTATCAACAAGTTGGCGTTATGACCAAAGTGAACATCGAAATCGTCCAGAGTGCTCATTGAGAGTGTCCAGCTGTGTTCGGCAACTACAAGATATTCATTTGCTGAGATGGTAGAGTGTTGGCTCGTGGTACCTCCATCAACCGAGCTGTAAAGGAGCGATGCGGCGGAGGGATCAACACCATCGTAAATAGCCAGAGCCAGACCGGGCAGCTGTTCGCCGTAAAGGCTGGCCATAAGATCGTGCATGTGGAAAACGGCGAAAACCCAGCCAGTCAAGTGGGCACGCCGCGTGGGCACGCTATCATGCTGCTGTCCCTTGGCGTAGATCGGCAAATACATAATGAAGCCGGTTTTTGCATCGGTATCTTTATCCACAGAAAACCGAAGCATACCGGAAATTACCGGCATGCCGGAATCACGCGCTTTCTCCATCGCTAATCGTCTTACTGGATCAGGCCACTGGTCGAGACCGGACAGAGTAAGGTTGCTGCCAATGTAGGGTTCAAATTGAACGATGGGCGTATATACCTCTCGCTGACCTGCCGGCTTAATGGCGTAGTTGGAAGCACCGAATCTCCGCATCGCAGCAACATGTGCGTTTTTTTGTTTCTCCGGTACCCATTCGAGAACGCCGATAGCCTGGATACCGGAAAAATTAGCGTCAAGCTGGAGCGAGCTTATGTAATCTCGGAAGTTGTTTCGCTCCATTATTTCGGTTGCGGAAAACAAACCCTGCACGCCACGAAGCATCCGCTCGTAGCTAGCCATGCGTTGTTCAATACGACTAACGGTCTCGCGGAGTAAGAAATCAAACTGGGAACGTATTTGATTGCTTGTATTTTGTCGCTCATGATTCCATACCAGCCATGTGGCACAGAGCATGGCAGCCAGAATTAGCACAGGTAGGAGGAACGGTCGTATTCGCGTCATTGAGGTGCCTGGAAATCAGTCATAGCCGCAGCTATATCGGGAGGGAAATATTTTTCAAAAATGCGGCGGACTGTTCCATCGGAGCGCATGGCATTTACTAAATCCCTCCATTTTTTCTGCTCCACAGTCGTCAGTGACTTTTTTGACATTATAAGACCGTGAGGTACAGAGGGATCATTGAACTCGATAAGGTTTGTTA
>CAIYZD010000128.1 GCA_903930585.1 uncultured Geobacteraceae bacterium
AACATCAAATATTACCTGTATAATCAGCCCACTACGTCTCGATGACCAGTTTTTTTCTTTGGCGCGTTAGTTGCTTTTTCACACTGCCATAATCCAACGACGCATACGTTGAAAAGCGGGATGTACCGGCCACACCATAACCTGGCATTTATCGATATAAAAGAAATGATAAATAGTTTCGCGGAGAGCTCCATGTCTGACACAACCATTGAAAACCAGCTTCGCCTCGCCAATTCCGAATTGAACCGGCAGATTGCGTTGCTGGAAGTATCAGTACAGGAAAAAGAGCAGGTTGCGGTGAGACTGCAAGATTCCGAGAAGCGCTACCGGCGGCTTTTTGAATCGGCCAAAGACGGAATTTTGATTCTCGATGCCGACACTGGCACCGTGGTCGATGTCAATCCGTTTCTGCTGCAGTTACTGGGACATTCTTACGAAGAATTATTCGGCCGGCATATTTGGGATCTCGGTGTATTCAAAGATATTGCCGCTTCCAAAGACGCTTTCCGGACGTTGCAGGAAAATAAATACATTCGCTATGACGACTTGCCGCTTGAAACCCGCACTGGACAGCCTATTGCCGTGGAGTTCGTCAGTAATGTTTACCTTGTGGATCATAGCAAGGTTATCCAGTGCAATATTCGTGATATCACCGCGCGCAAGCGGGGGGAAGCGGAGCGAAAGCGGTTGATGGCGGCCATAGAACAGGCAGGAGAGGCCATCATCTTAACCGACGCCCTGGGGAACATCCAGAACGTCAATGCTGCTTTCGAGCGGATGACCGGCTACAGTCGGGAGGAAACCGTCGGCAAAAACCCTCGAATTCTCAAAAGCGGCGCACAGGACGAACCCTTTTACCATAATCTGTGGGCTACCATATCCGGTGGTTCCCCTTGGGCAGGCCGCATGGTCAACAAGCATAAGGATGGGACTTTTTATACCGTGGAAACGACGATTTCGCCGGTTCTGGATGCTTCGGGGAGGATCGCCAACTACATAACCGTTAAACGTGATATCACAGAGCATCTCAAACTTACGGCACAGTTTCAACAGGCCCAGAAAATGGAGGCGATTGGTCTGCTGGCGGGTGGGGTGGCACACGACTTTAACAATATGCTCACCGTAATCTTGGGTTATGCTGAATTGGCCCAGCGCGGTCTGGACCCGGCCCTGAAACTGTTTTCCGACCTTCAGGAGATCATAAAGGCAGCGCAGCGTTCTTCGGAGATAACCCGGCAATTACTCGCCTTTGCCCGCAAACAGTCAATTGCTCCCGTGGTCCTTGACCTGAACCAGGTCGTGGAGAGCATGCTTAAAATGCTCCACCGGCTTATCGGTGAGGATATCGATCTTGCCTGGATACCCGACGTGGTGGATTCTTGTGTCAAGATGGACCCGGTTCAGATCGATCAGATCCTGGCCAATCTTTGTGTCAATGCGAGGGATGCTATCGGCGGCGTCGGCAAGGTCACTATCGAAACGGGAAGAGCCGTATTTGACGAGACCTACTGTGCCATGCACGCCGGATTCATAGCAGGAAATTATCTGCTGCTGGCTGTCAGTGACGATGGCTGCGGCATAGATAAAAATTTCCTCGATCAGATATTTCAACCCTTCTATACGAGCAAGAGAGTTGGCGAGGGGACCGGTTTGGGACTATCCACAGTGTATGGCATTGTCAAGCAGAACAACGGTTTCATCAACGTGTATAGTGAACCGGGAAAAGGGACTACTTTCAAAATCTATCTGCCACGCCACGAAGGGCAGGTGGATGACCATACACCGGCAGTTGTTGAAGAAATTCCGATAAACCACGGTGGTACCGTGCTGGTGGTTGAGGACGAACCTGCGCTTTTGAAGATAGCCGAAATAATGCTGACGGAGTTGGGGTATCGGGTGCTGGTCGCCGACAGGCCGGGTGTGGCCATTGGGGTCGCTGAGGAGCATGCGGCTGAGATACAGCTTCTCATTACCGATGTCATCATGCCGGAAATGAACGGGCGGGATCTTGCGGAACGGATGTATTGCCTTTATCCCGACATGAAGATTCTGTTTATGTCTGGATATACTGCCAATGCGTTTGTCCACCAGGGAGTGTTGGAAGAAGGGGTACACTTTCTTCAGAAACCATTCTCGATGAAGGACCTGGCGATAAAAGTGAGGGATGCGTTAGTAGAGTTCTAAACACTATTCCCGGAATCTTCAAAGCGTGTGTGACTACGTCCTTAAAACCTTTTATCAAAACTCATCGATTCTGTCTGGGAGTTTCGATAGTGAATTTCGAGAAGAAACAATGTCAGTCAGTATTGAGTTTGGTAGCCATTCTCAATTTTCTTATAAATCCGGTTATCTGACCAAGCCGGTTCGCCAGTCACAGCTTTACGACTGTATTGCCCTTGTTCTGAGTCGGGCCAGTCAATCACCTCTCGATCAACCCTCGAACGTTTCAGGAACCGTGAGTGGCATCATCACTCGTCACACCATTGCAGAAAACTTCAAACATAATCCGAGTCGTATCCTGCTGGCAGAAGACAATATCGACATTAACTCTACCGTCCTTAATCATGCGGTACCAATCGTGGCCATGAGTTCGAAAACTACAGCCTCAAACACTGCGTATACTCCTGACGGGTCAAGCTCCGTGTAAGGACGTTGTTGCCTCACTCAAATCCGGTATTGTTACCAGATACATTCCAAAGCCATGGGATAGCGATCGATTACTTGCATTGATTGAGAACTGGATTGCCGACAGAAATCTGGATAACAGTCAATAAAAGTTTTTGTGTGCCTCTTCAGGATATCCGGTGTCATTTCTGTCACGATTTAGTGCTGACACTTTTCTGAGTGTGATTTGGAAGATATGATGTATATCTATTATTGATTTGAACTGTATCGACTCTCTTCCAAAGGTAGACCGGGTTCCCGGCAGGAGTTTTCATGGAAATACATCAAAGGGTACTGTTTGTAGATCCTTCCACCGGTTTCTATAAGATCAGAAAATACGGGTTTGACCGCTATTTTGGGCCGGCCGATCTCGGCGTACACCTTGTGGAAAAATACCGGGCTCTCAACTTTGGCGTCGGTATCTTTGCCGGATCGATATTTCCCGGTTCCAACCGTATGGTGGTCACCGCCTATTCGCCATGCTGGCAAGGGTATTATCTCAGTTCGATGGGCGGAGCAGGCCTGGTGTTCAACAATCTGGGTATAAATATGTTGAGTCTTGTAGGCAAAGCCCCTGTTTTGTCGGTGCTGTACCTTAACAGAAACCATGGTGAGGAGATCGAGGTTGAGGTTATCCCGCTACAGGTGGAGCCGGTCTGGAAGAGCGGCAGAAAAGGTGTGTACTCATTGATGGAGCATGTGTACGAGATGCTGGGCAGCCGTTACGAACATGATCCGCGCATCCTGGTTACCGGCCCGGCCTCTCTCAGTACCGATATCGGCGGCATCATGTCGGCACCTATCGTCCAGGGGAAGATAACGCATGTGGACACCTGGGCCGGTCGAGGAGGATTGGGAAGCGCATTGCTCCAGAACCACGGCATTGTCGCAATCATTTACGGCGGAACCGTTATAAACGATGATTTCAGGGACCACACGGTTGCCGATGAATGGTTCAAGAACAAGTACAACCTGCGCCTGTTGCACAAAGACATGGAGACAACCAGCAAGTACCGGTACGACGAAAAAGTCGGCACAGGCGGTACCTTTGGCGTTAATTACGCCACCATGGGCGGCAGGATCATGGCTTTCAACTATCGCACCATATTTATGCCGGAAGATACGCGGCAATCAATCCATACGAATTTTATTCTCAATCATTACCTTAAACAGTTCAATCAAGAAACCATCGCGGCAAAACAACAGGCCAACTGCGGCGAGCCGTGCGTGGCCGTATGTAAAAAAATGAACGGTGAGTTCAAGAAGGATTACGAGCCTTATCAGACCATGGGGCCTCTCTGCGGAATCTTTGACCAGCGGGCCGCCGAACTGCTGAACCACCATTGCGATGCCATGGGGTTCGACGCTATTTCAGGCGGGGGTGTGCTCGCATGGCTGATGGAACTGCTTGTGGACGGGACTCTTGGAATGACTGACCTTGGCGTCACCCGTATCCCGAAATGGGATATCGACTGTTTTGACATTGTGGCCGACTCGCTCCACAACGCGGAGCTTGGCTGCGAACTGATTGACGCTATTCTTGAACGGCGGGGTATTCTGGACTTCAGGGAAGGCGCCCGAAAGTGGAGCCGCGCCAATTCGGCCGGGAGAGCCAAACCGCTTCACGATTCGCTTGTCTACATCGCATTCAGCCGGCGGGGGTGGATGGTTCCCAACCAGTACTGGGTTGCAGGTGCATTGTCGCCAATGACCATTATGGGAAAATATTACATGGTCTACAGCAATGACTTTATCCCACCACGAGAACTTGGCAGAAAATGCGCGGAACGGTTAAAAAAGGAGCTGATTCTCGACAACCTGGGAATCTGCCGCTTCCACAGGGGGTGGGCGGAAGAGCTGCTTCCCGAGGTCATGGGGTCTCTCTACAACCGTAAAGATCAGTTTCTGCATGCAGTCAATGTGCTTGCCAGCCGTTTGAACAGCCGTAATTGCCCGGTATTCTGGGAGTCGGAACGGAACATGGATTTTGTCCATACCTTCCTGAAGCGGAAGCGGGATGTCGATAATGATCCTGACCCGCAGCTTGACGATTGGCTTGAAAAGTTTGAACGGGACAAGATTGAGGCGTCAAAAGAGTTTTGGTATGACATGTTGAAAGGAATTGATGAAAGCCTTTTGGAACTGTATTGAAATGTGAGTTATTTTTTATCAAATGCTTTCCCGGCCCCGGCGGCGATAGCTGATACTAAGTTTGTCAGCTCGCGCTCGACCAGATTCTCCAACTCCCGGAGTTGCCGGGCCAGTCATATTCCATGCGCCGCTGCAGTGCTTCCGGCGTGATAGACGGGGGCACCCCGATGCCAATCTCTGCTCCTGACCGTCACAAAGTGGCGGGTGAGGGCCGCCACATCCTCCGTCCTCTGTCGCATCGGCGGCACCATTTTCATTCGACGGATTCGCACGGTGGCAATCAGGCTAATTATCTCGGCTTGGAGTTGATTGAGCATCATCATTGAACGGCTAACCGGCGTCTGTTTCCCGGTTGCACCCTCTCCACCACATGGCGGATCGCCTCCACTACCGACATGGCATATTCTCGACGACTGACGAGCGACACATGGTCGGCACCCTTGACAACAAAATGGACGCTGTCGGATGAGAGTTCAACAAGCTCCCTTTGCAATTCAGGATGATTAGGCAAAACGGCCCTGCACGCAGTAACTACCGCCAGAGGGGTGTCTCCCAGCCCCCTCGTGCCGCGAACCTCATCACAGATGGTCTCCCAAGCAAGAGACTCATCACGCGTTGTTTTGAGGTGCCGGTAGGTAGAGAGGAATGCTTCTGCCTCGGCAGCCTGCTGTGCGGGCAAACCTTCCGTCCAGGAGTTAAAAAGTCCGGTAAGACGGACGTATCCCAATTGAGCCAGCAGGGGAACGACTTTGAGAAAACGAAAACCGGAGCGCATATGCGTGTTGATTGCAGCACTGCGCAGATGCTGGTCAGGATGGACGGAATCAAGCAGTACCATCCCGGCTACCTCGTCCGGATAGAGGTCTGC